>JAZDEI010000001.1:0-2969 GCA_043808945.1 Fidelibacterota bacterium
TGATCGACGATCAGCAGGCGCCCGTTTTCCCAGAACAGAGGTTGAATCATCGGCGGATTACTCGCAGGGTTTCAGAGTTTTACCATTTGACGCAATTGACGGTAACGCGCCCCAATTTTCCGGCGGTTAAGATTCAACAGGCCGTCCACACTAAAATCTTCGACGCAGAAGGATCCGAGGACAGTACCGTAAATGACGGCTTTTTTCAAACTGTCGCAGTCGATGTGCTCGCATTCTCCGAGATAACCGATCATGCCGCCGGCAAAACTGTCACCGGCTCCGGTCGGATCGACTGCCTGTTCGACCGGAAAAGCCGGCGTATAAAACAAACCGGATGCCGAACTGAGAATTGCACCATATTCGCCTCGTTTGATGACGATGTATTTCAAGCCGAGCTCGTGCAGAATTTGCAGGCCTTTCAACAAATTGACCGCGCCGGTTAATTCGGCCAGTTCGCTGTCATTGATGACCAGCAGATCAACCCGCGAGATTACTTTCATCAATTCCGGGCGGGTGGTGTTGATCCAGAGGTTCATTGTATCGAGCGCGACAAACTCCGGCCGCTGCAATTTGCCAAGTACATCCAACTGCAGACCGGGCTGAATATTGCCCAGAAAAACGATCGGTGTCTGCCGGTAGACTGGCGGAATCTTCGGGCTGAAATCCGCAAAAACGTTCAGATGAGTATAGAGCGTGTCCCGCTGATTAATGTCCTGGTGATAACGTCCACCCCAGCGAAAGGTCAGTCCGTCGGCAATCTCCAATCCGGTCGTATCGATACGATGCTGATGTAACATTTTAATCGCCTCGGCCGGATAGTCGTTACCCGCGACGCCTACCAGATTGACAATAGTGAAATGGGAAGCCGCCAGACTAAAAAATACTGCCGAACCACCCAGGGCGTTCTGACGTTTTCCAAAGGGAGTTTCAACATCATCGAAGGCGACCGAACCGACCGCCAGTATAGTCTTTTTCAAAGCAATTTCCTCTTATTAGATCTCAAATGGCGTGTAAAAGTACAAATACTTTAGGGCGATTGCAATAACCGATTGCCGGATTATAACAGACGCTGGGCGTTTTGCTCCGGCAGACCGATCTCCCAGATTAAACGGATGGTGCGCTGAATATCATAAGCGACGTAGTGCACTTCAACTTCGTTCGCGGCGTCATCGAAAATGACATATTTGGCAGTCCTGTCGCGGTCGCGCGGCTGGCCGATGCTTCCGACATTAATGATGTATTTTGAATGACGTTTTAAACGCCGCGCTCCTTTTTTCAGGATGCCGATTGTGATTTCCCGGCCATCCGATTCGTAAATCCCAAGCATGTGCGTATGCCCGACGAAGGTCAGCCATTCCGGTGTCGCGGCGATGGCCGCATGTAGTTCGAACAAACGATAAAAAGTGATGTAGTCGTTAGTCGATTCCGGCGGCGCACCGTGCACGAAGCGCAGATTGTTGAAGGTCAAAAAGGCCGGCAGGGTTTGAATGTAAACCATGGTTTGGTGGGAGACCAGATCGCGTGTGATTTTCAGCGAATCGAAGGCGTTTTCGGTAAATGAGTTCAGGACAGCATCGTCGGTCAAAGCGACTTCATGATTGCCAAGTATGGAGGGAATTTGTCGCTCCTGCAAAATCTGCGCGACCGCTTCCGGCTCCGGCCCGTAACCGATGAAGTCACCCAGGTTGACGATCCGGTCGATCTTTTGTTTTTCGATGTCTGCCAGCACTGCCTGAAAGGCCGAAAGGTTGCCATGAATGTCTGCAATAATCGCGATTCGCATCAGTCGGCCTTACGGTTTGAAAAACATTTGCAGTGGATAGGCAATGCGCCGGCTCCAGGCGGCTTCATTATGCTGAGCCAGTGAGTCTTTGACCCAGAAATAATCACAGTTTTTCCGGTAACCAATCTTGTCCAGGGTTTCCAGCATGGCGTCGATGCCCGGTTGCAGTTCGTTCTCGAGATCGATCCCACCGTTATAGATATAAATTTTAACGGACGGACGATCACCGCGGTGATTTTTGATAACCCCAACGTAATCGAGAGTGTCGATCAGGAAAGCCGGCGACATACAAATTGCTTTGGAAAAGATCTGCGGATTTTCCCAAAGCAGAATGAAAGCCACCAGTCCGCCGAGAGATGAACCGCCGGTGGCGGTATGTTCACGATCCGGTAAAGTACGATATCGCCGGTCGATTAACGGTTTGACCTGCTCGATAACGAAATCGCAGTAACAGCGCCCTGTGTCTCCGGTAGCATATTCCTGGTTGCGGGCGTTGGTGTTGTAGATCCCGACCACGATCAGCGGCTCGATCAGCCGCAGGTGAATCAGACTGTCGGCAATTTCGTCGATCCGCCATTCCACGCCATATCCCGCCGTCCGGGCTGAAAAAAGATTTTGCCCGTCGTGCATGTAAAGAACCGCATAGCGCCGACCGGGATTTTTAGTATAATCCGGCGGTAACCAGACTGCGACGTCACGCGGCGTCAAATCCTTTCCAGAAAGATTGCGGATGTATTCGATTTGTCCCGTAATATGCTCCGTTACCGGAGGCTGAATATTGGCGCCCCAGTCACTGAAAGCGTAGACAATTACCGTATCACTGGTAACCTCCAGAGTAAAATTTGTGAAAACATGGCCTTTGTCATCGAGGGCTTCTTTGCTCCAGTTGCCTAGGGTGAATTTATATTCGAGTAAGGTTCCGTGATTGAAACTCAGAGATTTGCTCCAGACACCATCTTTATATTCCAGGCGAACGGTTCCGGGATTCCAGTCTCCCAGTTTGGGGTGATTTCCGGTGATGAAAACCTGTGTCGCGGGCGGCAGTAATGGCGATTTGACCACGAAACGTACCCGATGGCTGGCGCCGGCGGTCAGTTCAACTGTAAAAATTAAGGCAAACAATGCGGTTAAATATTTCATACAGAATAATATTTCTTTTTGGTAACAAAGGCAAGGACTTGTTTGA
>JAZDEI010000002.1:0-11759 GCA_043808945.1 Fidelibacterota bacterium
GATTTCTTACCGTGGGCGCCGGTCGGTTTTATCGGGCTGGAGCGGGATGAATTGACCGCCGTAGCCCATGAATATTATCAGAAATTTCCGCAGAGTCTGAAAGAAAAACGGGTGATCGTACTCGATCCAATGCTGGCGACCGGCGGTTCGTTGGTCGATACAATCTCGGCCCTTGAAAATAAGTTCGCGAAGACGATCTGCGTAGTCTGTATCGTCGCAGCTCCCGAAGGGATTAAGTTACTCAACCAAAACTATCCCGATGTGCAGATCTATACCGCCGCGATTGATTCGCATTTGAACGATAGAAAATACATCGTACCGGGGCTGGGCGATTTCGGCGATCGCTATTTCGGCACCTGATCGTATATTATCAAACGTAGAGACACGGCATGCCGTGCCTCTATTGCCTTATACGTCTCAACGCTGAGCGTTGAGACGAGAAAATATCAGTTGACGTTCAGAAATCTTGCGACGATCGTCTTACGTCCGCACGAGCGGAAGTTCACCGTGATCCGCGCATTCTGGCCGATTCCATCGACATTGATCACCTGCCCCGCCCCAAAAATGCTGTGCGAGACCCGCGCGCCGGGCTGAATGTTCATACTGAGCGCCGGAGCGCTTTCACCGGCGTTCACTTTTGGCATTGTCATCGGCCGGATGACTGTCCGGTTGGCCGTCCGGTTTACCGGATGGGCACCCGGTCGTGGTTTGCGGCGGGCCGACATTACATTTTCCATAACGGCGTTATTGGTCATGAGTTCATCGGGAATTTCCGAGAAGAAAATCGATTCGGTCGAATAGGTGATCTCGCCCGCCTGCATCCTTTGCCGGGAGGTTGACAGGAAAACTTTCTCCTTGGCACGTGTCAGACCGACATAGAATAGGCGGCGCTCTTCCTCGAGCGATTCGCGCGTCATTTCGCGCTCCAGCGGTAATAAGCCCTGGTTCAGTCCGCAGATGAAGACCACTGGAAATTCCAGCCCTTTCGCGCCATGCAGGGTCATCAACGTCACCGCGTTCTTGGTATCTTCCCATTCATCGACCGACGTTGCCAGAGTGACGTTTTCGAGATAAGCCTCCAGGGTCGGTTTATCGGTCGTCTGGCAGAACTCCGAAATATCGTTGAGCAATTCATCGAGGTTGGCCAGTCTTTCGGTAGCCTCTTCGCCCTCGTTCTCTTTATAATACTTGCGAAGTCCAATGCTGTCGATGATGATGCGCGCCCATTCCTCGAAGGAGAGCGATTTTCGCAGAGCTTGCAGATCGACGACCTGCTCGTGGAGGCGCTTAACGGCTTCGGTTGTGCGCGTACCGAGATCGAGTTCATCGACAAACTGGAGGGTTTCGAACAGCGGAATGCCCTTGACCAGCGCCATTTCCTCGAGATGCTGGAGCGTGGTTTTACCGATCCCGCGCGGCGGCAGGTTGATGATGCGTTTGAAATTGATATCGTCCTGCGGATTGGAAAAAATGTGGAAAAAGGCCAGCACATCCTTGATTTCTTTGCGCTCGTAGAATCGCACTCCGCCGACGATAACGTAGACAATGTTGTTGCGGCGCAGGATTTCTTCCAGCACGCGCGTCTGGGCATTCGTGCGATACAGGATCGTAAAGTCCTTGAAGTTGCGTTTATTTTGCAGGATCTCGCGTCGAATCTGACTGGCGATCTGGGCGGCTTCATCGTATTCGGAGTCGGCATCAAGTTTGACTAGCAGATCGCCATCGGCTTTCTCCGACCAGAGCGTTTTAGTCGCGCGTTGTTTGTTGTGACTGACGACTGCCGAAGCGGCCTTCAGGATATTGTTGGTCGAACGGTAATTCTGTTCGAGTTTAAAGACCTGGCACTTCGGGAAAATTTCATTGAAGCTCAGGATATTGCGGATATCGGCTCCGCGCCAGCTGTAAATGCTCTGGTCGTCATCACCAACCACGCAAACATTCTGGTGCTGCTTCCCGAGAAATTCGATCAACAGGAACTGCGGCCGGTTGGTGTCCTGGTACTCATCGACCAGAATGTGGCGGTAAAGCATCCGGTATTTTTCGAGTACCTTCGGTTGCTGGTCGAATATTCTGAGCGGCAGGATCAGCAGATCGTCGAAATCCAACGCCATAGCCTTACGCAGGGCTTCCTGATAAAGCGGATAGAGCGTCGCGACGAAGCGATCGGTCAGGAATCCGGGGCGCGCCTCGAAATCGGCCGGTTCTATCATGTGATTTTTCAGGTAAGAAATCCGCCCCAGGACATTCCTGGGACTGGTTGATTCGAGGATGATGGAATGATCGCTAATCATTTTTTTAAGCAGTGACAATTGGTCATCTGAGTCGTAAATCGTGAAATTAGAGCTGTAGTCAAGACAATCGATCTCGCGCCTGAGCAGTCGCGCGCAAATCGAATGAAAGGTGCCGATATTGACCAATCCGGCTTTTTTCCCGATGTATTTCTCGACCCGCTCACGCAGTTCCCGCGCGGCCTTGTTGGTAAAGGTGACTGCCAGGATATTTTGCGGGGCGGCGATTTTCTTTTCGATCAGGTAAGCGACTTTATGAGCCAGGACTTTGGTTTTGCCGCTTCCGGCGCCGGCAAAGATCAGAGCCGGGCCGTCCGTGTATTCGACCGCGCGACGCTGTTCCGGATTAAGACCGTCGAGAGTTTTCAATTGATTAAATCCTTGTCAGTTGTCTGGTTTTTCTGCGCGCGGAAAAGTTTCAGTCTCTTCTTGGCAATCAGAAAATCGTCATAATTAGTCGTGAACGTGTGGGTGCTGTCGCCATTCGAAACCATATAAATGTACTTGGTTTTAGCCGGACGAATGGCAGCCAGAATGGATTTGAATCCCGGATTACTGACCGGCCCCGGCGGCAAGCCGTAATGTTTGTAGGTGTTGTAAGGTGAATCGATCTTCAGGTCGGTTCGTAAAATTCGACGCGGACTATCCGGGAGAATATACTGAATGGTCGGGCAGGATTCCATGCGGATACGTTTCCGCAGCCGGTTATAGTACAGCGAAGCTACAATCGGGCGTTCGAAATCTATCTGGCATTCGCCCTCGATGATGGACGCCATTATGACGATCTGATGCAGAGTGCGGCCGGAGCGCTGAATCTCCGCCATGATATCCTCACTTACGACAGATTTGAAGCGTTCGATCATGCGCCGGATAATAAACTCGGGAGAGTCGCCCTCGATAAAATCGTATGAATCCGGAAATAGATAACCCTCCAGATTGTCGGCTGGAATACCAAGTTTATGCGTGAAGTTTGGATCCATCGCTTTCTGGATAAATACGTCGGTGGAAATTCCGAGACGAGCCGCGAGCAATGCGGCAATTTCGTGGATTCGCAGACCTTCCGGAATCGTGACGCGCACCGTTACAATATCCCATTTGGCGAGCGTCATTATCAGCTGGTAGTAATTGTTAGCTCGCTTCAGATTGAACCGGCCGGCTCGCAATTTGCGGGCCTTCAGCATCAGGCAGGTTGCCAGCGTAAAGCGTTTTGAACTCCTGATAATGTCTTCCCGCTGAAGTTGATCGGCGATTTCATGCAGGCTGGCTCCCGAGTGAATACTGATGACTCTATTGTGATTGGCCAAATTAATCGGAGTCTTTAAAACCACTAAGTAAACTATTGTAAGCAGAATCAGACCGCCAGCCAGCGCCAAAGCAGTCTTATGTAGACGCAGGTGTCTTTTAACATTATTTTTCTTCAATAGATTTTTAATCAATATCAATATATCTCTTTATATCGACGTATCAGGTTTTAAACGGAACCGGGACGAAGGTCAGGATAAAAATCATCAGGGCAGTAATCCCGATCAGTTTTTCGTACAGGTTCAATGGAGCATTATCGTCATAAATCGGCGGATGCTTGACTCTTACCAAAAAGAAGACCAGCGCCGCCCATACCAACCAGTTTATCGAAATTATCGATAGCAGTCCGGTAGCGATCAATGCGCCCCAGGAAACGTATGAATAATAGCGTCCGAGCAAGGCATACGCGATATGGCCGCCGTCCAGCTGCCCGATCGGTAAAAGGTTCAGCATCGTTACAAGCATTCCGATCCAGGCCGCAAAACCGACCGGATGCAACATAATGTCCTGGCCGGATTCCAGACCGGGAAATATCAGAGCCGAGGCAATTTTCATCAATATGGAATCACCAAGCTGTACGCCGGCCGTCCCGGTCACCGGCACGACTTTGGAAAGCGACAGTCCGATGAAGAGCGCGGGCAGAGCGACCAGAAAACCCAGGATCGGTCCGGCCGCGCCAATTTCGACTAATGCCCGGCGATTTCTGACCGGCGAACGCATTTTGATAAATGCCCCGAACGTCCCGATGAAAGTCGGCGCTGGGATAAAATACGGCAGAGTCGCATCGACATGATGTTTGCGGGCCAGCATAAAATGGCCGAGCTCATGCACGCCCAGGATCAGCAACAGCGTCAGACTAAACGGAATGCCAACCAGTATTGCCGATGGGTGGCTGAACGGATTTTGGCCTTCCATCAACGTTCCGGCCATCAGCGTAGTGATAATCGTCGCCAAAAACAAAACAATATTGATCGTCGGTATTCGCTTCTGTATTGCGACGGGAAGAATATAGAAAACCTCTTTATCGCCGACAATGACCTTTTTAATCGAGCGAATCAGCTGGCGGGACTGGTTTCTGATCTCAGTCAACGGAGTCTCATCCCGCTGAAAACCCTCAACCACTATATACCGGCCGTCTTCTGCGACCCGCACGATCTGAATCCAGCGACTAACGTTTAAAATGATGTTTTGCTTTGTATTTATATCCAGCATAAAATTTATTTTAAATCGTCGAAATACCTGAAAAACTTACAAAATATGACGCTAAAATCAATCAAATAATTCTTTGAGTTTTGAAATACGGAGCTTAGGTTTCCGTCCGAAAATGAATGATATATCCGATAAAATGAATTCCTAATTTCAATGAATCTATTCAAACCGATCGTTAGACGCTGGCAGGCTGAAGCCGGTTACAAGCAGGTACTGATCCTGGCGCTTCCGTTGATTTTATCGACGGCGGCCTGGTCGCTCCAGCATTTTATTGACCGCATGTTTTTAGCCTGGTACTCGACCGAAGCAATCGCGGCCGCCATGCCAGCCGGATTGTTAAACTTTACTTTCATGAGTCTTTTCATCGGCACGGCCAGCTATGTCAGCACTTTTATCGCCCAGTATTATGGAGCCCGGCAGGAAAAGATGTTCGGCCGGGTGCTCTGGCAGGGGATTTACATCGCGCTGATCGGCGGTTTGTTTCTGCTCGGACTCATTCCGTTCGCGGGTCAGGTCTTCAGATTCGCCGGACATCAGGGATTGGTTCTGGAGTACGAAATAATTTACTTCAAGTATCTTTGCCTCGGCGCTTTTCCTGCCATCGCAGCCTCGGCACTCTCCGGTTTCTATTCCGGTCGCGGCCACACTCTGCCGCTCATGTGGATCAATGTTATCGCAACGATAGTCAATATTGTCTTCGATTACCTGCTGATTTTCGGGCACGCCGGTTTTCCCGAAATGGGCATGAAAGGCGCCGCCATCGCGACCGTTCTTTCAGCCGTAGTTTCATTTCTATGTTACGCAGTCCTGATCTTTCGGCCGAAATATAACCGGATGAGCGGTACTCTGCATAACTGGCGTTTTGACCGCGAATTGTTTGGGCGCCTGATCAGGTTCGGATTTCCCAACGGAGTACAGTTCTTCCTGGATATTGCCGGCTTCACGACCTTTTTATTACTGCTCGGAAGATTGGGGACGATTCAATTGGCCGCGACCAATGTCGCCTTCAATATCAATAATCTGGCTTTTATGCCGATGACCGGTTTCAGTATTGCCGTCTCGGTCCTGGTCGGGCAGTATCTCGGCCAGGAGCGGCCGGACTTAGCCAAAAGGAGCGCCTATTCCTGTTTTCACGTCGCATTTATCTACATGGGATTAATGATTGCGGCCTTCCTGCTGATTCCGGAGATTTTCATCAAACCGTTCATCTACCGGGCGGATGTTGCGACTTACCGGGAAATGAGCCACACCGTGATAACGCTTCTGAGGTTCGTCGCGGTGTATTCTTTATTCGACACTTTCAATATTATCTTTTCCGGTGCGATCAAAGGCGCCGGCGATACCCGTTTCGTCATGTATATGTTGCTGATCCTGTCGGTGTGTGTTTTGATAATCCCGTCCTATATAGTCATCGTCATTCTGCATGGAAATCTGCTGGTGGGTTGGACCTGCGCTACGATTTATATCTGCGCACTCGGTCTGGCGTTTTTCCTGCGCTTTCTGGGCGGGAAATGGCAGACAATGCGCGTAATCGAAATTCCCACGCCGAAAATCCCGTCTTCCTTTCCGGAAACCCCGACGCCCGACCTTTAATCGGTATCTTCTGCATCTCAACTACCAATAAAACCTTTTATCAATATTGGTTTGTGGTTGTTTTAATTGTTTGCGAGTTTATGCCGGACAACTTTTTGATTGTTACACCAGTCTATAGGACATTGCATGAGAACAGACAGTAAAAGTGGAGAAAAATAATATGAAGAAAGCAATGGTTCTTGCTTTGATTTTTGTTATGCCTTATGCAGTGTGGGGCAAGTTGACGAAAGAGGAATTGGACTTAATGCGATCGCGCTCGGCGACAGCGATTTTACTAAATGGTGAAAAAGTCGATCTGGATGGTAAGTTGGACGAACCGGCCTGGCGTCTGGCCAAATGGGAGGGCAATTTCGTTCAGCGCAATCCGAATGACGGTTCACCGGCAACCTACCAGACCGAATTTGGCATTCTGTTCGACGAAAATAATCTCTATATCGGTGCGCGGGCTTACGATTCCGAACCGGCCAAGATCAGCTCGATCTTATCCCGGCGGGACGATTATACCGAATCAGACTGGATGTATGTTTCAATCGACAGCTACAATGACAACCGTACGGCTTTTGAATTCGGCCTGAATGCCGCCGGAGTCAAGCACGACGTGCGTCGTTTCGACGATAATAATTTGGAAGAAGAATGGGACGCCGTCTGGGACGGAAAGGCCAACATCGACGATAAAGGTTGGTCGGCCGAATGGCGGATTCCGTTCCGGGAACTGCGTTTCACGGCCAGTCAGGCCATGGAATGGGGACTGGAAGTCTATCGTGAATTGCCGCGTCATAACAACGAGCTTTCAGTCTGGAATTATTGGGCGCAGTCGGATGAAGGATTCGTCTCGCGCTATGGTTCTTTGAACGGTTTACAGGGCATAAAAGTCCAGCGACCGATCTATATCGTGCCGTATTTCGCCAACCAGACCCATCTCTCCGAGGACTTGGTCAATAGCGTTCATCCTGAAAAATATGATCTGCTCTATAATCTCGGCGGAGACATTCGCTACAGCAGTCCGTCCGGTTTAACTTTAAATGCCACGATTAATCCCGATTTCGGCCAGGTCGAAGCCGATCCGGCCGATTTCAACCTGACGGAATTCGAGACCTATTTCAGCGAAAACCGGCCGTTCTTCATGGAGGGTGCCAATATCCTGAGTTATCCTCTGGGTTTTGGCGACGGCGACAGTCAGAATAATTCGCTCTTCTATTCCCGGCGCATCGGCCGGGCGCCCCAGGGCAATGCCGTTACCGATGATTCCAAACAAGTCGTTACAATTTCGGAACCCTCCGGAACCAACATACTTGGGGCTACCAAGCTCACCGGTAAAACTCAATCCGGATTTTCACTGGGCGTCATGGAGGCGCTGACCAGAACCGAAAAGGGCACTGTTTATTATACGGATAAAAGCAAAGACGTCTCGGTCATCGAACCATTGACCAACTATTTCCTGTCGCGTTTTCAGCAGGATTATAAGGAAGGCACGACGACAATCGGTGGTATTTTAACCGCTGTCAACCGCAACCTGAAAAACACCGGCCTGGATTATTTGCACAAGTCGGCTTATACCGGCGGTGTCGATATTACCCATGAATTTGCTAAGCGCCAGTACGAGATCATCGCTTCGGTTGCTTTCAGCAATGTAAACGGTGACACGACCGCAATTCAGCGCACTCAAAAGAATGCCTCGCGTTATTTCCAGCGGATCGACGCCGATCACCTGACCTACGATTCGCAAGCCACTTCCCTGTCAGGATATGCTTTCCGCAGTGTTCTGCAAAAAACCTCCGGGCATGTCCGCGCCGCTCTGGGCGTTATCGGCTACAGCCCGGGATTCGAGATTAATGACTTCGGCTTCCTGACTAACGTCGATGATATCAGCCAGTTCACCTGGGTACAATATTACCAATGGGAACCGAATAAACTTTTCCGCGAATACCGGCTTAATTTCAATCAATGGTATAGTTGCGATTTCGGCAGAATACGGCGTAGCTTGGGCGGCAACGTCAACATGCACTTCACCTTCAATAACAACTGGGATTTCGGTTATGGTACAAATGTTAATTTCGGCGGGTACGATCCCAGCATGAACCGCGGCGGCCCGGCACTTTATATCGCACCCAATGCCAATATCTGGGCTTATGCCAATACCGATGCCCGTAAGGACTTTTACTATTACCTCTCCTGTTATTATTTTAAAAATAAAGATGCAGAGTCGGTCGAAGCCTACGAAATCGAGCAGGATTTCACCTGGCGCCCGCGCCAAAACCTGAAATTGACGGCCACGATAGATTTTAACCGGCTTAACGACTCATGGGCCTGGGTCGGCAAGGCTATCGACGAATTCGGCGACAGAAAATATGTCTGGGCCAGCATGACCCAGAATACGCTCAATCTGACCCTGCGGTTTGATTATACCGTTACGCCGACCCTCTCCGTACAGTATTATGCCCAGCCTTATTACACGGCCGGCGATTACTTCAACTATGTATATATCGCGGATGCAAAAAACAAAGATTACTGGAAGCGCTTCAATCCCTACAGCAACCAGATTGCCTTCGATAAAGAGAACGGCGTTTATACCGTTGACAAAAATTCGGACGGCACTCCGGAATATACTTTTTACGGCCAGCCGGATTTCAACTACAAGCAGTTCCGATCTAATTTCGTCGTCCGCTGGGAATACCTGACCGGTTCCACCCTATTTTTAGTCTGGTCACAGGGCTATACCAACTACGAATTGTTCCAGTCGTTCAATTTCGGAAAAGACACGCGGACAATGTTCAACGGAGTCAGCGACAATGTTTTTATGGTCAAGATCAGTCAAATGCTAACGTTATAAATCTCTTCCCCCTCTTACCCATCTTCTTCCTCACCGAGCCTCATCCGTCAGACCGCGGATGAGGCTCTTCTGCATAAGCCGTTACCGGTCACTTGTCACTTTCGTTCTGACCTCAGTGCAAGAGAACTATCATCCTTCCGAAGGTCGGACTGAGCAGGCAATCTTAATTGGTAAGTTATTTTAAGACCTTCGGAAGGATCCCCAGGGCAAAATTTGCTCAAACGAATGATCTTCTCTGTCATCCTGGGATTGGGATTATGCATAGATAAGGATTTTTGAGGTCAACCTAAGTAAAGACATGGCATGCCATGTCTCTACATGGTTCTGTTCACTAAACTGTGTCAATGACCCGAAAAAGGCCTGACAGCCCGTATTGCCAGGAAATTCGGATATGAAAATTTCCATTGAATTTATTTATTTTAGTTTGTAGAATAAACGCAAGCAAAAAGGAAACGGCAATGATTGGAGATTTGATTTGGAAAAGGTCTATAAAAAATCCCATCTTTTATGTAGAAGTACGGAGAACATACTCGAACACGGTGCGAAATATATGCAATGTGCATATCCCCATTTTCGTAGTGTTATACGGAATGCGTTTCGCTAATAGTGATATGATACCGCTAATACTTTATCTTACATAGAGGAGAAAAAACAATGAAGTATAAAATCTCATATCGAGTTCTTATTACCATTGTGTTCAGCTTCACTGTTTTATTTATGCTTCGCGCTGAGGCGCAGGGTACCCAAAAGAATAGATCCAGTTTTACCTGGGATTTAGGTTTTGGTTCGGGTTCCTTCAAGGGATTCGTCCCGTATGAATATGAATCGGTATTTGTAAATCGACCTGGAACTGACCGCTTCACTGATTTAGCAACTGCATTCCGCTTACTTATAGCGACAGGCTTGCTCAATTCTCGTCTCAGTATCGGCGCCGAATGGGATTTTCAAAAAATTAGAAGTGGTGATGAAAGTGAGTACGTCGAATATGTCGGAGGTGATCCCGTAATAGGCCCAGACAAAGCGATCCACTCAGTACTAATCATTGGAGACTATTTAATCACTAAGATGTCCGATAATGTCTGCATCAATATTGGCGGTGGGCTTGGGATGTTGTTCTTTACAAACATTAATACCCGAATGGAGTATGACCAAAATACGATGATGCCGACGGAATCCGATGAATCAACAATCCAGCCAGCCGCAACCGGCCGGTTGCTTGTGCCGATTCGAGTGCATTCTTCGTTCACCATAGACCCGGAGATCCGCCTTATGGCAAGTACAGGTCAGGAGAAAGTGTTTCTTGCTCAATTCCTGGTAGGACTGACTTATAATCTGTGAGGTGGCATTGTATTTTCAAATTCATTATCCCAAGACCAAATTAATGACTTTATAGAGTAAATATCACGTTTTACAATTCCGTTCCCAAGTAAAACCCGGGAACGAGATAAAGATCAGTTACTCATCACGCTTTACGATTTACGCTTCACGTGCCTGTCACTGGTCACCTGTCATTTAAAAAACGCTTGACTCAATCCCCAATCCTGCTTACAATTGTTGGCAAATTGCGAAGGAATTGAACCAATGCCGGATAGGAACATACCAGATGAAGAAATGTTAGGCTGTTGCGGCGCCTATTGCAAGACCTGCAAGGCCTTCACCGACCGATCTTGCCGCGGCTGCAAAATCGGCTACCTGAGCGGCGAACGCGATTTATCGAAAGCCAGATGCAAGATGAAAGTCTACTGCCTGAATAAAGGCTTGACCACCTGCGCAGACTGCCCGGATTTTAATTCCTGCGAGGCGCTAAACGCTTTTTTCATTAAGAACGGCTACAAATATAAGAAATACCATGAAGCCTTAGACTATATCCGGTCACACGGCTATCCCGAGTTCTTTACCTGCGCCAACCAATGGACAATGCAGTACGGTAAATACCCGCAGAATGTTAAGGAGCGCTGAGTCCGCCCTTCGATTCGGCCGCCAGACGAAAACCCTCACCTTGGAAGTGAGTTCTCAGGAGTGACTAGTGACATGTTACGAGTGACAAGTGAATGCGTAAGACGTAAGGCGCCCGCCTGAATGTCCCGATGTATCGGGACGGGCAGGTAATACGCGATGAGATGTCTTAACGCTCTCGTTCCGGGGCTCCTGCTCCGGAATGGGCCTCGTTCGCTACAGAGCAGAGCCCTGTAGCGAGATTGATCAGCAGTGTAAAGCGAGCGGCCAATGACTATCGAATGACTATTGAATGACAATCGAACCCGGAACTAAAAAAGAGACTTGATTTTTTATTTCATATCCCTTAATATTAACTGAAGTTCGGATGCAATGACCAGTCAAACAGGCAAAGACCTGCTCAGTTCGGAAACAGATCGGAACCGGAAATCATAGTAACTCAACACGAAGTTTCTTTCGGCGGTCCTGACCGGGAGTTCCACCCGGTAGACCCGGTTTAAATTATAAAGTTGGAGGTTTAACATGAAAGAAAACTTAGTTTCCATCGTGATTCCGTCGGAAGTGGTTCAGACGGTGTTGTC
>JAZDEI010000003.1:0-2739 GCA_043808945.1 Fidelibacterota bacterium
GCCAGATAATCGGAAAATAAAACCGCAGACGCCGAAAACCGCCAGGCAGGCGGTAGTCAATTTTCACCGGGAAATTCAGAAATGCTTCCGCGGTAATTATCTGCTCCATCTGCCGCCTGCTTATGCCGAGTCGGAGCGCGAATGGCCGGCGATTATCTTCCTGCACGGCGCCGGAGAACGCGGCCGCGATCCGGAAATCGTCAGGCGTCACGGCCTGCCGAAAATAGTCGAACAACAGCCCGATTTTCCGTTCATCGTAATTTCGCCGCAATGTCCGGCTAATCAATGGTGGTCGCTGGAATGGTTAGACGCCCTCTTCGATGAAGTTATAGTCCGGTACCGAATCGACCTAAAGCGGATTTATCTGACCGGTTTGAGTATGGGCGGTTTTGCGACCTGGACCTGGGCGAATGAGCACCCGGAACGTTTTGCGGCGCTGGTCCCAATTTGTGGCGGCGGCAATCCGCTGGAAGTTCACAAGATCAAAACCGTCCCGGCTTGGGTTTTTCACGGCGCCAAAGACGATGTCGTGCCGCTCCACAAATCCAAAGAAATGGTCGCGGCGCTGAAAGCCTACGGCGGAAATGTACGCTTGACCGTCTACCCGTCTGCCGGACATGATTCCTGGACGAAGACTTATTACAATCCCAATTTGTACTAATGGTTCTTAAAACATAAACGACAATGACCGACTGGATCGAGATTAATAAAGATGAAAAGCATATCGCCCGCGAAAAGGCGAAGGCCAAAGAATTGCGCAAATCCGGCTGGTGGAAACAGAAACTCGCGGCGGGCGTCTGCCATTATTGCGGTCAGAAATTTCTACCGGAAGAATTAACCATGGAACACATCGTTCCGATCGTGCGCGGCGGCAAAAGCGTCAAAAGCAATGTTGTCCCGGCCTGCAAGGAATGTAACAATAAGAAGAAATACCTGACCCCGGTTGAAATGCTGATGAACCGGGAAAAATCGCCGGAACAATAAATCATCACCTGCCCGAAAACCCCCAAAGTCCTTGCGAAAAGTACACAGATTGTGTAAATAGTCCTTGCAAAATATACACAGATTGTGTATATAATCTATGCAGAAAATATACAGAATGTGTAGAAAGTACTTGCAGAAAGTACACAGATTGTTTAGGTTAGCGTCATGAAAAGAAATGTTACTCAGTCTTTGGTTGCCTGGAAAAATGCCATTAATCGTCAGCCATTGGTTCTAAGAGGAGCGAGACAAGTTGGGAAAACTTTTATCCTAAAGGACTTTGGCGCAACAGAATTTACGAGTTCTCATTATGTTAATTTTGAAGAAGATTCCCGGTTGGCCAAGATATTCGAGATTGATCTTAATCCGCAACGTATTTTAAATGAACTCCAGTTCTATCTGAATCGCAAAATCGAACCGGAAGAAGACCTGCTTATTTTCGATGAAATCCAAAAATGTCCAAAGGCTCTGACCAGTTTAAAATACTTCTGTGAACAATTGCCACAGTTATCTCTCTGCTCAGCCGGTTCATTGTTGGGCGTGGAGATGAGTCCGGAATCTTTTCCGGTCGGAAAAGTAACATTTCTTGACATGAATCCGATGTCCTTCGAGGAATTTTTGGTTGGGATAGAAAAAGAGCAATTCGTTACGTATCTGCAAGACTATGATTTCTCCAGACCATTGCCGGAAATTATTCATGAAAATCTCTGGGAATTATGGAAACAGTATCTGATCGTTGGCGGTTTGCCTGCAGCTATCGAGGCGTTTCGGCTGAATATGGCAGATCTGTTCGAGGCCTTCTCAGCAGTCAAAGAAATTCAGAAAAAATTAATCGAATCTTACCTATTCGA
Source organism: Fidelibacterota bacterium (assembly GCA_043808945.1). Lineage (GTDB taxonomy): Bacteria > Fidelibacterota > UBA2242 > UBA2242 > UBA2242 > JAGNGI01. Next base: position 1,833 of record JAZDEI010000003.1, read on the forward strand.
TATTGCCAAACATAGTGGCAAAGTAAATGCTCTGCAAATTGAGCGTCTTTGGCGCAATGTCCCGATCCAGTTATCCCGTACGATAGACGGCTCTGCCACGAAATTTCAATTCAAGGATGCCATTCCGGGTTATCGTGGATATGAACGATTATCTACTCCGATTGACTGGTTAGAAAAGGCAAATCTTATTATTCGCAATTCTATTATTGAGCGAGCTGAAAAACCGTTGATGGGTTATACTCAGGAAAACCGGTTTAAGTTGTATTTCTTTGATGTGGGTTTGTTAAACGCTATTACTAATATTTCTCCGAACACGATTTTAAACTACGATTTTGGTAATTATAAAGGCTATATCGTTGAAAACTTCATCGCGGAAGAATTAAAAACCGCCGGTTTCGGCGAACTGTTTTGCTGGGAAGGCCGCACGGCGGAAATCGAATTCGTATTAGAAATGGGTGAAAATATTCTTCCTGTCGAAGTGAAATCCGGTTCGGTCACACAATCCAAGAGTCTTAAGGTTTTTGAAGAGCGCTATCATCCGGAAGAATCAATTGTTTTCAGTGCGCGTAATACGGAAAGTGTCGATAAGAGAAAATATATTCCTCTTTATCTGGCCGGTTATCTGATAAAAAAGCTGCAAAAGATATAATCAGGTTTATTCATCAACTTCGCAGTCCTGGGGCGTCTTCACTAACCGGCTGACGTCGATGCCCAGCGCCTGGCATTGTTCGACCAGATCGGCATATAGTTTTTCATCCATCTGCTCAGTACGACTCAGAATCCAGCAGGTCGAACCTTTGGAATTGCTGACGACCGCCCACCGATAATCGGCATCGAGGGCGACGATCCAGTAATCACCCCAGAACGGCCGGAAGAAACTGACCTTGAGTTTAGCATTATCGGCGCC
>JAZDEI010000004.1:0-2249 GCA_043808945.1 Fidelibacterota bacterium
TGTACCGCAAAGTGTTACAATCAACAAACTGACAATGCACTTTCTCACGCCGGAAAATATGTCGAATTTCAGAATCATTTCCAAGTTAAAAGAATCTGCCTCCTGCCCTGGTTTGCAGGACTTCATCCGGCAATTATTTGGGATTGGCAGGCGGATTATTTAGATTCAACGCCGGTTATGAATGTTACCATTGCTGAGATCAAAGCCGTCTGCCGCAACCAACCAGCTGTCCGCCTGATTTTACACGAACTGAATGCCCGGTTCGTCGGCGAAGACCATCAGACCGATACCTATTTCAACGTTCCTGTCGGTCGTCTGAAACTGCGTGAAGGCTTGATCGAAAACACCCTGATCTACTACCGGCGACCGGCTGAAGACGCCCCTAAAATCTCTGATGTCAATCTCTTCACCGCGCTCGACTTAAACCAGATCAAACCGCTATTGATTACGGCGCTCGGAGTCAAGGTCACCGTTGTTAAACAACGCGAAATCTATTTCGTCAATAACATTAAAATCCACCTCGACCGGGTGGCGGAACTGGGCGAATTCGTCGAAATCGAAGCCATTGACAAAGACGGCATGCGCAGTCAGGCCGAACTGCTGGCTCAATGCCGCACAATGATGGCCCGGCTGAACGTTCTCCCGGCGGATTTGGTTGATTGTTCGTATTCAGATATGCTTTTGAATAAACGGGCTAAGTGATTAATTTCCCGCGTGAAATTTACCGACAGCATAGCGCTGTCGGGCCGGCTCTGCCGGTGAGCGTTTTTGAGAATACCTGAAAAATAGCGAGCGCCTTATGCAATTAATCGACGATCTGCTGAAACCATTTCCACACGAAAATATCTCGGTCTTACCGACTCCCTTTTACCGGCTGAATCAACTCTCCGATCTGCTGAAATGCAATCTGTACGTTAAACGCGACGACCTGACCGGCTTCGCTTTCGGCGGCAACAAGACCCGCAAACTGGATTTTCTGATCGCCGAGATGATCGCCAAAGGTTATGATACGGTCATCGGCATCGGCGCCAATCAATCCAACTTTTGCCGGATCCTGGCCAATGCCAGCGTCAAATACGGCCTGAGCGTGCACCTGATCCTGCGCGGGAAAAAGGTCAGTCATCCGACCGGGAATCTTCTGATCGACCAATTACTGGGAGCTACGATCCATCATGTCGATTCGGCCGATCCGGAAGTAGTCATGGAGGAAGCCTTACAGGTTAAAACCCAGCTGGAATACAAAGGTAAGCAGGTCTTTTTACTGCCGCCGGGTGGTTCCGTACCGATCGGCGCGCTCGGCTACGTGGCCGGCTGGGGCGAATTGATGGACGATCTTGAACATAACCGACTTAACGTCGATATGGTCGTACATGCCTCATCTTCGGCCGGAACCCAGGCCGGCTTAGTCGTCGGGCAGGCGATCAGCCAATGGCCGGGACAAATTGTCGGAATGAGCGTCGATTATCCGCGGGCGCTTCTCGAGCAGAATGTCTACGATCTGGCCAGTTCGACCGCCAATTTGATGAATATCAATGTTCCGCGTAATCTCGTGCAGGTTGACGATAATTTCATCGGCAAGGGCTATGCGATCCCGACGCCCGGTTGCGAGGAAGCCGTTGAACTGTTCGCTAAAAACGAAGGCATTTTTCTGGACTACGTCTATACCGGCAAGGCCGCCGCCGGGCTGATCGAATACTGCCGCTCCGGCCGGATCACCCCGAGCGATACTGTCATTTTCCTGCATACCGGCGGCAACATCGAATTATTTGAATAAGAAAAATAATTATACAGGACAGAGTTTAAATGGATATTAGTTTTTTCGATTCGGCAATCTACCAATGGGTCGTCATCCCCTTATTGATTTTCTTAGCCCGGATTACCGATGTCTCGATCGGCACGGTGCGCATTATTCAGGTCTCAAAGGGCAACAAACTGCTCGCTTCTTTTCTGGGCTTTTTCGAGGTTTCGATCTGGTTGCTGGCGATTTCACAGGTTATGCGCCAGGGCTTGAATAATCCGGTCAGTTTTTTCGCTTATGGCCTGGGATTTGCCTCTGGTAATTACATCGGTATTACCATTGAGGATAAATTAGCTCTCGGCCTGCAGGCCATCCGCATGATCAGCGCCGATACGGTCGATATACTGACCATGACCCTGCGCGATGCCGGATTCGGCGCGACCGTAATCGAGGCCAACGGCGCGAAAGGCCTTGTTCACATCATTTACGTCATCGTTCAACGCAAAAAGGT
>JAZDEI010000005.1:0-9535 GCA_043808945.1 Fidelibacterota bacterium
GGCAGAAAGTCCGTGATGTGATAGTTCTGAGCATAACCGATGGCTGCGATCAGCATTAATCCAAATACAGCAACAAACTTTTTCATTTCAACCTCCCTTGATTCATAAAACGAACTTCTTCCCGTTTTCGTAAATCTGTTATTTCTCTTGAACTGATAACAAGTTAGCCGCAATATAATCAAAAACTATTTCCTTGTCAAACATTTTATCAACTGAGAGAGTATAAGGACAGTCTATCAAATGATTTCTAAGAACAAAACAAAAGAATTTTTATATTTAGTGCCGATGCAGATTCAGGATCAGGATAAACAGATAGGCATTATGCGGATTAATTCTGTCCGGCCGCTCATGGTAAATATTCATCCAATTCCGGCGACTATCACGCTATTTATCCTGCTCTGTCTGGCGTTGTCAATATCTTCCGCCGCTGAGAAGAAAGAGCCGCTGCGCCTGATTCGCGCCGACAAACTCGAACAATTTTATCGCGCCGACGTACCGGTCAAGAAGCTGACCGGCAATGTTCTCTTTCAGAAAGGCGAACTGCAGTTGGCCTGCGATCTGGCCTTCTGGTATGAGAAAGACCAGCGGGCAGATTTTTTTCGCCATGTCGTGGCGTCCAAAGGTAGTAAGATCCTGACCGCCGATTCGCTGATCTACTTCAACGAACCGGATTCGATTGTCGCGCGCGGTAAACCGGTTCTGAGAGACAGTAGCATATCGATCAAAGCCCGCGTTTTGACATATCTGGTCGAGGATGAAATCGCTCATGCCCAGGGCAAGGTTTTTCTGGAAGACAGCAATCGCACCGTGCAGGCTAACCTGCTTCATTATTATTCCCAGGAAAAAAAATCGGTCGCGCTCGGCCAGGCCATTCTGCACGACACCGAAAAGCGCACTTCACTGGCCGCCGACAGCCTGTTATATTTCAACTCGTCTGGCAACATCGAGGCATTGATCAGGCCGGTTCTGACCCGTTTCGATTCGACCGGCGCCGAATCTTTCCGCATCCGTGGCGACACGATCCGCCTCGCCGAAAAGGAGGGCAATTTCTTAGCCGATGGCAATGTCCAGGTCTGGCGCACGGATTTTACGGCCTACTCGAAAACCCTGAATTATGTCGATTCGCTCGAGATCGCCACCCTGACGGACCATCCGCGGGTTCTGAGCGACGGCCAGGAATTGACCGGCAAACTCATGCGTCTGCGCTTTCAGGACGAGAAAATATCTGCGCTGTTCATTGATGAAAACGCCCGCGCCAACGCCACCGGCAAAGCCTATTTGCCGGCCGATTCGACCGGTAAAACGCGCGGCGATTCAATTCCGACCTACGACGAAATCACCGGCAAGTTCATGGAAATATATTTCCGGGAAGGTCAGGCCGATTCGATTTTGGTCTCTGGCATGGCAACCAGTCTTTACAATGTCTCGGAAGACAGTATCATTCAGGGCGTCAACGAAGTCAGTGGCGATACGATTCAAATGAAGTTCGCCGATAAGAAAATTTCGACGATCATCGTCATTGGCGGAACCCAAGGACGCTACGTGCCAAACAAGACTAACACTAATACCGATACGACCGTCGTCTATTCTGCCGAGCGCATCAATTACTTCGTCGACCGTAAAGTCACCGATCTTTACCGGAATGCCGCAATCCAATCCGGCGATATGGAACTGACCGCTGGAAAAATCAACGTGCGCTGGGACGAAAACCTGCTTTATGCCAATCCGCTGAATCCGCCGCCATACGATTCCAGCGGCGGCGATTTCCCGACCTTAAATCAAAAAGGGCGCGAACCGTTTGCCGGAGAAAGTATGGTCTACAACCTGAAAACCCAGCGCGGACGTATCGTCGAGGGCAAGACCAAAGAACAGGACGGTTTTTACTACGGTGAAAATATCAGCAAGGTCGATAAAAAAGTATTCTACGTTTCGCAGGGCGTTTATACAACCTGCGACCTGCCAAATCCGCATTATTATTTCCGCAGTAAACAGATGAAACTGATCTTCAAGGATAAGATCATTGCCCGGCCGATCATTTTTTATATCCACGACATTCCCTTGCTCGGCCTGCCATTCCTCATTATCCCCGATCGCGGCGGACAGCGCCAATCCGGCTGGATCATGCCGGCGTATGGCGAAAACAACAGCGCCGGCGGATTCATCAGAGGCTTAGGTTATTTCTGGGCGCCGAGCGATTATTACGATTTCAGGCTGACCGGAGATTTTTATGATAAACAGGGCGTCATTCTGGATTATCGCCTGCGTTATGCCTGGCGTTATAAATTCGACGGTTCAATCAGCGGCAAATTTACAAACGATTTTTTCACAAATTATCCCGAACGGCAATGGACTTTCAACATTTCCCATAATCAACCGATCAATCCAACCACGCGACTTTCCGTCAACGGTAAATTCGTCAGCAGCGAGAGTCTGTATAAAAAATACAGATACGACCTTGCGGATCGGCTTGATCAGCAATTGATCAGCAATGCGACTTTTTCTAAATCATGGGCGGGAAAACCGTATTCGCTCTCTGTCAATTTCAACCAGACTGTTAATCTACAGGCCAAGGCTTTGAGCAATATTACACCGACCACCTCAAACCAGAAAATCAGTTATATCAGTCGTTCATTGCCGAACATTTCTTTCACACGCAGCAGTAAGCCATTGGTAGCTCTGCAGGCGAATCAGGATGCCACCAAATCCAAATGGTATAATAATATCTATTTCAGCACCAGCTCATATCTGAAAAACAGTCAGAGCATTTATTACCAGAGCAACGACTCGCTGGAATGGGAAGAATACAATATTAAAAAAAGCGCCATGACCCACAATTTCTCATTCAACACTTCCCAGAAATTGCTCGGCTTTCTGACGACGAGCCAGAATTTGAATCTCGACGAGGGCTGGGTCATGGAATACGCCATGCCAGTCGTCGACGACAGCGGCCGCTTTGTATTAGAGAACAATGCGATAAAAACCCGAACCGTGCAAGGCTTCAAAGCCCGCCATACCGGGAGTACATCTCTCAGTGCCCAGACCAAACTTTACGGCCTTTTTCCGGTGCGAATCGGCGGTTTGCAGGCCATCCGGCATGTCATGACTCCCTCGCTCAGCATGACTTTCCGTCCGGATTTTACCAAAGAAGTTTTCGGCTGGGATCCGGGCTATGTCATCAAAGGCATTGATACGGCCAATGTCAAACGCACCTTCGATCCGCTCGCCAGTACCATGTTAGGCTCGATCTCGTCCAGCCAGACGCGCACCCTGTCAATGGGTCTCAGCAACCTGGTTCAGGCCAAACTCGGCAAAGGTGATAAAACCCGCAAGATGGACCTTTTTTCGCTGAACTCCTCAACCGGTTATAATTTTGCGGCAGATAGTCTGCGCTGGTCGAATATTTCGACTTCTTTCCGGACCCAGGTCACCAAAAAAATCGCCATTAATCTCAGCGCAATCCATGACCTTTATGCCTATCGAAACGGGCGTCGCGTCAATCAATGGAACGATACCTGGAACGGTATCCCGGTTCCGCGCCTGACAAGCGTCAGCGCCTCCACCGGATTTGCCCTGTCAGGTAAGCGTTTCGGAGCACCGCGATCGGCTACGACTTCGCCGGATACGACCGCGTTGTCCGATACAACCGGCGCGAATCTGCTCTCTCCCGAACTCAGCAGTGCGGCCAGCAGCGAACGGCTGGGCGAAGGCAGTTATACCGGCAGCGAACTCTGGAGCGCCAGTTTCAGTCTGCGCTATTCACTTAGTCAGTACAATCCGACCACTAAAAATGAGTCCTTCTGGATGTCGATGAATCTGAAACTGAATCTGACCAGCAAGTGGAAAGTAGGTTATGCCGCCAGTTTCAACCTTCTGGAAAAAAAGTTGGTAAACCACAGCATCTCGATCACCCGCGACCTGCATTGCTGGCAATTGGCTTTCAACTGGACACCATCCGGCTATGGCAAACAATACAGCCTTCTGATAAATATCAAATCGCCATCGCTCAGCGATCTGAAATATGAAGAGCGGGGCGGCCGTCGCAGTAATCTCGGCTGGTAATATCAATATCTTTTTTCGGTAAAATTTATTATTTTACGGTTGCATGAAACCAATCCGGCATTTTAAATACATCCTTTTGACAGGTGGACTTATCATCGGACTGAGCCTGACCACCTCGTCCTGTGCCAAAAAGATTTATAACGTTACCCACGAGGTTTTTACCGACGGCCAGTACGATACTGAGTTTCCGGCGGCCAACTGCGCCGAACAGATCGCCACGCTCAGCCAGGCAATCAAATTGCTCAACTCAATCGCTTATTATAAACAGTACGTTTTCCCGGACACCGTCCTGATCCGGCTGAAAGATATCGATCGTGCCTATCTGCAACGCTATGCGGTTCAGATCAACTATTTCAACAACACGGCTTCCGGAACCGCCACGTTGATTCTCAGCAATCCTTCCGCAGTGGCTTTGCTGACTTGCGCTCATATCGTCGACTTCCCGGATACGATTATCAAATACGTGCGGAACGACGGCCCGGCTAAAACCTATGTTAAAAGTATCGCCTTCAAAGAAAAGCAAACCAATTATATCAGCGAGCTGGCAGAAGGTCGCGATATTGAGATTCTTCTGCTTGATCGCGAAAACGACGTAGCAATCGTTGGCCGGCAGGTGTCCCAGATGATTAAAGACATCCAGCCAGTCCTGAATTGTCCGCTTGGCAAAGCCCGCGATTTGAAATGGGGAAATTTCGTCTACCTGATGGGCTTTCCGCGCGGCAACAAAATGATTTCCAGCGGATTGGTGAGCGATCCGAACCGTGGGCGTGACGGCGGATTTCTGGTAGACACTCCGTTCAATCGCGGATTCAGTGGCGGAATTGTGCTGGCTATCCGCGACGGTGTGCCAAATTTTGAATTGGTCGGAATCGCCAAGTCCTCAGCCGCCGAATTCGAGCACATTTTGAAGCCACCCGAGAAAATCGACTATTCGGAGTACGATGACTTTACACCGTATGACGGCGAGATGTATATCGAGAACAAGGCTTCCATTCAGTATGGCGTCACGAATATCGTACCGATCGAAACGGTGATCCGCATTATCCGCCAGAATACGCGGCGACTGAATTTTCTGGGCTACGATTTCAGTCAGTTTCTTGAAGATAAAAAATAACCGGATCAATTCTTCAATCGCAATATGTCCGCTATAACCAATATTTTTCCGGCCAGTTTTCGATTCGAACCGGAACGGGATATTCTGGCGCTGGATTTCGATGGAGTCATCGTCGATAGCATCGCCGAATGTCTGGTCGTCGGGCACAATGCTTTTTTGAATGACATAAACGGTCGTCGTATTAACGATCTGAGCGACCTGCAACCGACCATTCAGGAAGAAAGCCGCCGCTTGCGCAATTTCATCCGCCACGGCGAAGATTACGTCTATATTTTCCAGGCGATTTCGGAAAGTTATCCGATCCACAGCCAGGCCGACTTCGACCGTTTCTTAGCGGAAAATGTCAGACTCAGCACCCGATTCCGAACCCGGTTTTACGCCGAACGCCGCCGCTTTCTGCGCGAGGAACCACAACGCTGGCTCAGTCTCAATCCATTTTACGAAGGTATGGCAGAGCTTCTCAGAAATTTCCAGCCTGTCAATAGGCTTTACATCATTACCACGAAAAAACTCGAATACGTGCAGGCCATTCTTGCCAATGCCGAAATCGTTTTTCCTGAGGACAATCTGTTCGCGGCCGACACCCGGCGTAGCAAATCCGAGATCATCGGCGACTTACTGCAGCAGACCAATATTCTACCGAAAAACTTTTATTTCGTCGACGATCAGGTCGATACTTTGCTGAAACTGCAAGCGCTGAACATTCGCCTGTTCCTGGCCAGTTGGGGCTATACCAACACCCAGCAAATCCGCCAGGCTAAAGAAGCTGGGATTCCGGCTTTGACTTTAGCCAAATTCTATCGGGGCTTTTTTAGACAGGGTTAACCGGATCAACAAGATTTTTATTCTTGTTGGTTTCTGATGAGACTTGACACGATTTCAAACGCAAGCCTGTAGAAGATAAAAGTGTAATCCGGAGTGCATCAATAGCATTGATGCATGCAACCGCCAGATCGCAGAATCTTCTTTCCTCGTTTCGTTCGGAAATACACCAATACTGTTGGCGCAATTCAGCCTACCGTGCCAACCAGCCGCCGTCTACCGCAATGGTATAGCCATTCATGTAGTCAGAAGCCGCCGAAGCCAGAAATACGGCGACGCCCTGCAAATCAGCCGGTTCGCCCCAGCGTCCGGCCGGGATGCGCTCGAGAATCGCCTGACTGCGTTTTGGATCGGCTCTCAGCGCTGCAGTATTGTCGGTCGCCATATAGCCCGGCGCAATCGCATTGACGGTGATACGATGCGGTGCCAGTTCATTGGCCAAGGCGCGGGTCAAACCCATGACGGCGCTTTTCGAAGCGGTATAGGATGGCACCAGAATTCCGCCCTGGAAAGACAGCAGCGAGGCAATATTGATTATCTTGCCGCCTTTGCCTTTTTCGATCATTGTTTTCGCGACGGCCTGGCTTAGGAAAAAGACGGCTTTCTGGTTGAGATTGATGACATCGTCCCAGTCTTTTTCGCTGAATTCGGTTATAGGTGCGCGCCGGATAATCCCGGCATTGTTGACTAAAATATCGATATGACCGAATTCCTTCAGGGCAGATTTGACCAACGGTGCGATGCTGGCTTTTTCCATTAAATTGGCTGATAATCCGAGCGCTTTCCGTCCCATTTTTTCGATTATCCGGCGGGTCTCGTCGGTCGGCAGAACATCGACCGCGACGATGTCGGCTCCGGCCGAAGCCAGCGCGGTGGCAATCGCCTGTCCCAGTCCGCGCGCCGCGCCGGTCACTATCGCAACTTTGCCGTCTAATTTGAATAAATCCAAGATTTTTTTCGATTCCATAAAACCTCCTTAAAGGTCAATAATTATTTCTTCCAGGGCGGAATCGCCGGCAGAAATTCTTCGAATTCCGCGATCAGTTTTTCCTCTATTTCAGCACTGTACCGGCCATTAATAAAATCGGTCAGATACCGTCTGAAGAAATTCTCCCAGGAACGCTCTTCGTGTCCCGGATTAATCGGGAAAAAGCGGATAGAATTAGCACGCGAGGCTGACAGATCGCCGAGCGCATCGCCGATCATCAACACATTTTCGGGTTGATACCGGCCATCGACCGCCATGGCGATCTGTTCCTTTTTACTGCCGATTTCCTGACCGGCGATCACCCGCACATAGCGGGCAATGTCATGCTCTTCCCATTCGCGCCGCAGGGCTTCGATAGGTGTTGCCGAACAAACCATTACATCGGCAACATCCTGAAGTTTCTCGAGCGATTCGCGCACAAAGGCAAACGGAGGCACGTCGTGCACCATGCGAGCAATGTCGGCATTGACGGCTTCGCTCCAAATTAGTGCCTGTTTTAAGACCGCATCGCCGGTGCGTTCGACTTCGGCCTTGAGAGCCGGATTGCCGAGTTTGGTTTCGCGGGCGATCCAATCGCGCAATGACTGCGCAACCGGAAGCGTGACCTGGCGGGCTTGCACCTGCGGCCATTCCTTCAGCAAATCGAACACCATTACCAGTCCCGGAAAACGGTTGATGCCGCGCCATTTGGAGTAAAGATTGACGAATTCCGCCGCCGCGCGCGCGTATTTCGAAACGGCTTGTAGATTCCAGGAATTAATGATATTCGGGATGAAACACTCCTTATGCTTGAGTTCCATCGTATCGAAGGCACAGCCATCTGAGTCGATTGCGACCAAAAACTCATGACGTTTTTCAAAATCCATGATGGCATTTTTAATCAAACCAATCTCCTTTTATGTTAAACCGTATAGGTCGTGGAGGCCGTCTGTCCGCCGTGACCGGTCCAATTGGTGTGGAAAAATTCACCGCGCGGCTTGTCAACCCGCTCGTAGGTGTGCGCACCGAAGTAATCGCGCTGGGCTTGCAGTAAATTAGCCGGCAGGCGCCCGTTGCGGAACCCGTCGAAATAATTCAAAGCAGTCGAGAGCGCCGGAATCCAGATGCCATTCGTGACAGCCGCGGCTATGACCCGCCGCCAGGCAGCTTGCGAGGATTCGATCTTTTCCTTGAAAAACGGATCAAGCAGCAGGTTACTCAAACCGGGATTTTTGTCGAAAGCCTCTTTGATTTTACCCAGAAAAGCCGAGCGGATGATACAGCCGCCGCGCCACATCAGGGCGATGCCACCGTTATTAAGATTCCAGCCGAACTCTTTGGCCGCCAGCCTCATCAGGACATAGCCCTGGGCATAGGAAACGATTTTGGCGGCGTAGAGCGCCTGGCCAAGATCGGCGATAAATTGCTTTTTATCGCCCTTTAATTCCGGTTTGGGTCCGCTCAAAACCTTAGCCGCCGCGACGCGATCTGCTTTCATCGCACTGAGCGTGCGGGCGTAAACTGCTTCGCCGATCAGAGTCAGCGGTGCGCCGTAATCCAGTGAAGCCAGCACGGTCCATTTGCCGGTACCCTTTTGCCCGGCCGTGTCTAAAATTTTCTCCACCAGCGGCTGACCGTCGTCATCTTTATAATTCAAAATATCGCGCGTAATTTCAATCAGGTAACTTTCGAGGTCGCCTTTGTTCCAATCCGTTAAAACCTGGTGCATTTCAGGATAACTCAGGCCGAGCAGGTCCTTCATGATTTGATAGGCTTCGCAAATCAATTGCATATCGCCGTATTCGATGCCGTTGTGCACCATTTTCACGAAATGGCCGGCGCCTTTTTCACCGACCCAGTCGCAACAGGGCGTGCCGTCTTCGACTTTGGCGGCAATCGACTGGAAAATCGGCTTGACGTATGGCCAGGCGGCCGGCGAACCGCCGGGCATAATGGACGGGCCGTTCAGCGCGCCTTCCTCACCGCCGGAAACGCCGGTGCCGATGTACAGCAAACCTTTGCTTTCGAGATATTCGGTGCGGCGGGTGGTGTCTGGAAAATGCGAATTACCGCCGTCGATGATGATGTCACCCTTTTCTAAATGCGGAATGAGCATTTCGATAAAATCATCGACCGCCTGACCGGCTTTGACCATCAGCATGATTTTGCGCGGGGTCTTCAGAGATGCGACCAATTCCTCAATCGAATGCGCGCCGATGATATTTTTTCCCTGACCGCGTCCGGCCAGAAAAATATCGACTTTGGCCACAGTGCGGTTATAAACCGCCACCGTAAAACCGTGCCGTTCCATGTTCAGCACTAAGTTCTCGCCCATGACGGCCAGACCGACCAAACCTATATCTGCTTTTTTCATTATAGAAATCCTCCTGAAATGATTGATTAATTGTTAAAACGTTCTCTGGCCGCCCACAATCCCAGCGCCGGATTGGAAATGTAGAAGATTTCTTCTCCATCCGGTAAAACGTTGAAGCCGTCCTGCAATTTCTCCGGATTGTAGCGGTCAAGGTACGCGGCGAGTTCGCTGTAATGGAAACCGACGCTCTCGATTTCCG
>JAZDEI010000006.1:0-3220 GCA_043808945.1 Fidelibacterota bacterium
AAATAATAATTTTCTTATCAGGATAGGACTTTCCTTCCTGAATCCCGATAATATTCCTAATCGTATCGTCCCGGAAAGGAAAAGTCTGTTCGATCACATCCGTGCAATAAGTGCTCAAAGTATTTTTCAAATATTTTACTGCTAACTTGTGTCCGTATGTTTCAGATTGACTGGCATTGGATATACGATTTGTGATTAATTGTTTTTGACCATCGATTGTTACCGAATCTTCTCCAGATAATATCCTGACATGTTTTACCAGGGAATCTAACGATACCTGGCTGATAATATCAGCAATCGTTGGATTGAATGTTTGTGAAAATACCAGAGTATAAGGTAAAAATAAAATTAAATATGGTTTAAACTTAATCGTTTACTTCTTATATTTTATCTTTTGGTTTTTCACGTTTTATTTCAGTAATAAAAGTTTCCGGGTTTGACTAAAACCCCCGGCCCGGATTTGACAGAAATAAACACCAGATGGCTGATCACCGGCATCCCAGATCAATTGATAGCGACCGGCTGGTCGCGAGCGTTCATCGAAACGTTTGATCAGTTGGCCGGATAGATTATAGATTTCCAGGACGACATCGGAGGTTCTGGGTAATTCATAACGAATAATTGTCCGGGCATTGAACGGATTCGGATAATTAGGCAACAAGGCGAAACTCTGCGGGATTAATTGGTTCCGAGTCGGTTCAGGAACATTGCCGACATAAACCTGGGCGGTTAATTCCCGGCCGGCGCTCATGGCCTGCCCTTCCGCATCGGCCAGATAGATATTGACCCAATCAGGGCGGGTTGGGATATTTTCGTTATAAACCGAATCTGCCCAACGGCTGTCGGTCAGACGGTCGAAATTATCGGTAATTTTCTCATAGTAAGACATTACCGGACCGACAAAGGCCATCGGCTGAAAGTCCAGTGACGGCGCATTGGTGAGAAACACTCCCAAATTGATTTTACCGGTAGCGACGTGTAAAACCCTTCCCACTATGTTGCCGGATTCATCCGTCGGCTGAGTATGGACATCAGCGATAATAAAATCCCATTCTTCAGCACTAAATGGATCGTAAAACAGATCAACATACCAGCCTGTGAATCTTGGGGCGCCGCACATGCCGCCGTTATCAAAAAGCATGCTCTTTAAAAAGTTCACCTCTTCCGCATTAAATGCTATTCCTTGCAGTTCTTTACCGGCTAATGTTCCGAGGATCGTCATAATCGAATCCAGATCATGGAAATAATCGGTCAGCGGGTCGATTGCCACTCCGGCCTGAATAATGAAACTTTCAGCCGAGCGGGCAAAGTCCGCGATCTGCTGGTAAAACTCCGGGTATGGTTCGACCCAGGAATGCGGATAGAAACATATCGTCCCGCCGGTATAAGACTGTTTGGCATATAAAAGATTATCATGCCGAAGTTGCGACCAGGCGGCTAATTGAGTGTTCAGTTTTTCCTGCTGCCAAGCGGCCGTCTGCATAAATAGTGGCTGACCGATTCGGTCCGGTTGCGGATTCAGTTTCCGGATGGCATTCAACCAGGAATTGTAAAGTGATACATTCCAGAATTCGTCATCATAAGCGTCAACCAGGTAACGCAGGGCGTTTAGTTGACTGCCATAATAATACCGATCGAGTTCGGCGGTCAGCAGTGGCCCGGCATTCGCATTGCCGAGCACGAACATGGCGTCCAGCGGATCGGGCATTGGCCGCCAGATTTTCGAGCCATTGTAAACGATGCGATCATAGACGACATTGGAAAACACATAAGAATCGATGATGAAACGCTGTCCCATCAGACGAAATGAAATCGGTAATTCATCGGGTTCACTGCTCAACGGATCCATTATGAAAATATCCGAAAGGATTTTCTGTTCGGCGCCCATCGTCGCTTTTAATGTGGCAAGATAATTTGCGTACGTCGTACTATCCAGTAACTGCCCGGCCCCGGTCAATCCGAGATTCTCTAAAACTGTTTTAAATTCCGCAGGAGTCAGATTATCGCTTTCACCAACGAAAAGTTCGATCAGTTTATCGTTCTTTTCCAATAAAGACCTGACATTGGCTATATCGATTAATTCGCTTAACAGGAAAGCATCGATATTCATGCGGTGTAAATCATCTTCTGTAACCAAATTACCGGGCGCCGGGGTCAGCAGAAAATCGACCCGCCCCAGCCACATCATCGCCCGGAAATATTCCTGTAAACCGAGAGTTATATCTTCGTAATGTCCACGCACGATGAACTGGCTGAAATCCAGGTAACGTCCGCTCTCCGAAAATAACGGCATGAACGTAAAATCTTCAGCCGTAACCGCCGTCCAGACCGAGTCGAAGTTCGCCTGCGACGTAAATTGCGGCGCTTGCGGCACTCCGTTTAAAAGTGAATTAGCGATACTCAAGTATAAATCGACATCCTGCAAAGAAAGATTGAGATCCGGATTACTTCCGTATTTCGATACAAGTGCCGGGTAATTCTGGCTGAGTTGATCCAGAATGGTAATCAGATTGGGTTTCAGGAAACCTCTCTCAAGATCGATCAGGATCTGGTCGTAAGACCGGTGCAGGGCATGCAGAATGGCATCGGTCGTAACCATTACCGGTAAATCATGATAGAAAACATCATAGAACGCACTGCCAAATGAGTTTTTACTCAAGCGCTCCGATACAACGAAGCGGTTTTGTCTCAAAAGAGCAATCTCATCTGTTGTCAGGTTATATTTCTGCTGAATCGAATCGAGATATAAATAATTATTGATGTCGGTGTTATCTGAAAAACCCTTGTAATAGGTTGGCAGAGGATATTTCTGTAACAATCCCTCCCGTGTCAGATTGGCATTCGTTTCTAAAAACTGGCGATATTGATCTAAAGAGAATTGACTCTGGGCAAATGTGACAGTTATTAACCCGGCAAACAGACAAATCAATTTTTTCATTGTTCGCATATTCACCTTCCTTTTCAAAAGACTTACTACATATTTAAAATAGCAACCTTTACAAAAAGAAAATAAATGTTCGGACAATTAAATGCAATAGCCAGAGACAAAAATATTTAGATTAATCATATTGCCAAACCGATAGGACTTACTTTTTAGTCTCGGATTTCTGCGGAAATAATTTGTCGATTATCAGGATCAAACCGTATAGAGTCGTCATAGAAATAAATATTCCCAGCATTCCTTGAATGGCGACGTTTACTGCATAATAAAACACGCTAT
>JAZDEI010000007.1:0-8376 GCA_043808945.1 Fidelibacterota bacterium
ATGCCTGGGTATTTACCGGAAAAGATTCGATCAGAAAGACCTTTATGCGGGCTAAGAGTAACTGGGAAAATGGCTTTAATTATGATACTCCGCCACCGCCGCCTGAAGAATTTACGGTGAATTCCGGTGGCGACCGGATCAGTTTGACCGGGTCAGCCTCCGCCGAAAGTTACCCGCATTTTAGCGGATATAAGGTTTACCGGGCAATTCATAAACCCGATACGACGTTCGACTTGATTTACGAATGCGGTCAGGGCACCGGGAATCCGATTGTCAATCAATATGACGATAAAGCGGCATTACGCGGATTTGATTACTATTATTACATCACAACCTTTGATGATGGGCTGGTGAACACCATCGATCCGGGTAAACCGATTGAGAGTAATTTGTTCTGGACGCGGACGAACTCACCGGCCTATTTGCGACGACCGGCCGGTACAGCTCTGTCCCAGATCCGGATTGTTCCTAATCCTTATAATATCAGGGCGATTAATTATCAGTTCGGAGAGAGTGCTCCAGACCGGATTATGTTCTTCAACATACCGCCCAAATGTGTGATAAAGATTTTCACCGAATCGGGAGAGTTAGTCAACACGATCCAGCATACTAACATGAGCGGTGATGAGCCATGGAACCTGATTACGAGTTCCCGTCAGGTGATTGTCAGTGGTTTGTATGTAGCCTATTTTGAAGTGACGGAAGATTATGCTGATCCGAATACCGGCAACTTAACGTTTAAAAAGGGTGAATCAACCTATCAAAAATTTATTGTGATTCGATAAAAACAGGAAATGTCAATAAAGTAAGGAGTATATAATATGAAGTTCAAAGACAATACCTTAAAAATGAATATCGTTGGCATCGGTTTCATGATTTTACTTGTGGTCGGGTGGAACATGAGATGCGATAAATTTAATGCTGCCGTTGAAGACCAGATCAGTGATGATGAATATGAAATGACCGAGGTCGATGATCTTGCGGCTCATATTCTGGCTGATTCGATTATATCGGATAATGTTTTTAAAACCACTAACGCAGCCGAATATGACACTCTTCAAATCTATTACAGCGTATTATCAATAGATAGTCATATAGATACCGTCGAAAGCCAGAATATTATGGTTTTTATCGATACGCTAATAGCCTGGCAGTATTTGACTCTGGATACAACCCTGAAAGAGTATACCCTAACTATCGGGTCTCTGACTGAAACAGTATCAGAGGATTCAACATTTTTATTATTTAGCACGTTGACTACAAATGGCTACCTGACTGAGTACAGAAAAGACTTCCATGTAATCCAGACTGCTTCACAAACTGATTCGATTCCATATCCGAATTATTCAGCCGTCATTGATACTCTTTTAGAAAGAAAATTTGTGCTGACAGTTGAAGATACGGCCTATCACTTAATAACTAACAGTCTCAGTGATATGTCAGGATTTGTTTTAACAACCGGGGTAGATCAGGATTTCGTTTTCTACTTCACGGACTATGTACTATTAGAAATTTATGATGCGACAGGGCAGATTATTGAGGCTCAGTCAAATAACATCCCGTTAGAATTGATCGCAGGCTGTTTTAAGATTGAATCTGAAAAACCGGCCCCGATCGTCAAAGCCCGTTATACCTATAAATTAATGGCGAGTACGAATTATCTGTTCGTTATTATTAAGAATGATCAAACTACAGACGACACTTTCAACTGTGCCATCTTAAGCGAATAAATGGAAAAGGATGGAGGAAAAATAATATGAGACGAAACACGTACATAATCCTCTGGCTGATTATACTTATCACCCAGCCACTTTTCCCTGAAAATAAGAAATTGGCTCAAACTGGTTTAAAGTTTCTGAGCGTTGGTTCCGATGCACGGGGAGGCGGACTTGGCGATGCAGTAACGACTGTTGAAATGGGCTCTAGTTCACTGTTCTTTAATCCGGCCGGAATGGCTCGGTTGACTACCCGTTTTGACCTGGCCGCCAGTCAGAATAACTGGTTTGCCGATATTAAGCATAATTCATACAGCGTTGCATTCCGACCTGCTCTGGGACAATACGGAGTTTTCGGTCTGACTTTCATGTCCGTCGATTACGGTAAAGTTCAGGGTACAATGGTTTGGGGTAATGATCAGGGCTTCATCGATACAGAAGTTCTAAAACCTTCGGCATTTGCCGCCGGTGTTGGTTATGCCAGAGCACTGTCCGATAAATTTTCAGTTGGTGGCCAGATGAAAATAACCGGGCAGAATCTGGGAAAAAGCGTTGTCCCTGTTGGTGATGACAGCCTGGGCGCTATTCAAAATCTGGCTGTTGCGACGGCATTCGATTTCGGTACGATGTTCCGAACTGGTTTTAAGAGCCTGGTATTTGGGATGTCCGTTCGGAATTTCTCGAATGAGATTAAATATGAGAAAGAAGGCTTTCAGCTGCCGTTGACTTTCCGCATAGGACTTTCGATGAATTTACTTGAAATCATCGGGATCGATCCCAAATATATGAGCTGTCTCGGAAGTATTGACGCTGTTCATTCCAGAGATTATCCTGAACAGATTAAAGTCGGTTTAGAATATAAACTCCTGAATATGTTCTGCCTGCGTGCCGGATTTATGGCTCCGAGTGATGAACAACATTATGCCTTTGGCTTTGGAATTCAAAAGTTTGGAGCAGCGATCGATTACGCTTATACACCGTTTGGAGTATTCGATAACGTACAGAGGTTCACATTAAGGTTTGCACTGTAGCAAGTATTTTATCGGTGGTGGTTTGATGAGAGATCAATTAGGATGGAATCGTTATCTCAAACGGCTGTTGGTTATCAATTTTCTGATATTTGAATTTATTCAGGCCGGCATAACCGGTAAAATTGTCGGGACAGTCACGGATGCCGGGAGTGCGGCTCCATTGATCGGCGCTAACGTGGTGATTGAAGGAACATCCATGGGTAGTGCCACTGATCTACAGGGCAATTATCTCATTTTGAATGTACCCCCAGGGATCTTTTCCTTGAAAGTTTCGATGATCGGATATAAATCCACCCTGATTAGAGATGTCGAAGTTACTATCAACCTGACTTCGACCGTTAATATACAACTGAGCACGGAAGCTCTCGGAATGGAAGAAGTTGTTGTCGTTGCTCAACGACCTGTAGTCAGTAAAGATATTTCGAACAGTCAGATGAGTATTCAGACTGAGACTATACAGGCCATGCCATTAGCGACTGTAAAGGACGTATTGGTATTACAGGCTGGTATTGAATCGGGTGCTTCCGGTATTCTGATTCGTGGTGGTGATGCCAATCAGACTGTCTTCATGGTGGATGGTCTATCTATGAATGATGAGCGATCGAATAATCCCTACACGGCGGTTGCCCTGAGCTCTGTACAGGAAATCCAGGTTCAGACGGGCGGTTTTAACGCCGAGTACGGTCAGGCTCGTTCCGGAGTCGTAAATGTCGTCATGAAGGAAGGTGATCGGAAAAAATATAGTGGAACTCTGATTTTAAATTATAGTCCGGCGGCCTCAAAACATTTTGGTCGTTCGGTATACGATCAGTACTCCTATTTCAACCGGCCTTTTTTTGATCCTGCAGTCTGCTGGGTAGGTACTGATAATGGTACTTGGGATACGTATACTCAAAATCAGTATTACAAATTTGAAGGTTGGGATGCAGTTTCCACAGCAACTCTCCAGGATAATGATCCTGATAATGATATTACTCCGACGACTGCGCAACGCATTTTTGAGTGGTATCATCGTCGTCAAGGCGATATTGATAAGCCAGATTATGTAGTGGATCTCGGTTTTGGAGGACCAATTCCGTTACTCGGTGAAAAATTTGGAAGTCCCCGGTTTTATCTGACACATTACCGTCTGAGAGATATGTTTGTAATCCCACTCTCACGGGACGCCTGGGATGAAAATCATACTCAGTTAAAGATCACGACTGACCTCAATCCGAACATGAAATTAATGCTAAGCGGCTTATATGGTGAAGAATACTCGGTTTCGCCTTATACCTGGACGACTACTCCGACCGGAAGATTGTTGAGATTCCAGAGTGAAGTAGCCAATCTAACCGAGAGTACAAATCGCGGTATCGCGATTCCTTATATGCCAGGTTATTTCAGTCCCGGTTCTATTTTTCATCAGATGTATGGTGCGAAATTTACGCACACTTTAAATGCTCAATCGCTCTACGAAATCCATCTGCAATATAAGACTACCAGGAACAACGTTCGTCAGATAGCTACCAGGGATACGTCAAAAATCTATGAAATCGTCCCGGGATATTTCCTTGATGAAGCGCCTTATGGATATTCGGCTGACGGCACCAGCGGACCGGGAAGCGTGCACCTGGGCGGGTGGATGAATCTTGGACGTGATTCAACTGAGAATTCGACTTTTACTATTGGAGTTGACTATACCACACAGTTTAGTCTTCATAATCAGATCAAAACCGGTATTGAATTGGTAATGAATGACTATGATATCAAATCCGGTACCTATAGCCCAGCTATGCCAAGCTGGACTCGCTGGATGATTTACACTGTCAAACCTTTTCGTCTGGGAGCATATATTTTTGACCAAATGGATTACGAGGGTTTTATTGCCAATCTCGGACTTCGTCTGGATTACTCAAATGGTAACACAAAAAAATATAAACTGGATCAATATAGTAAGTACTACAGTAGTGAATTAGGGGCGGTTATCGAAGAGGATGCTCCTTACCAGAATTCAAAAGCGGCATTCGCAATCAGTCCGCGGCTGGGTATTTCTCACCCGATAACCGAAAATTCCAAGTTGTACTTTAACTATGGTCATTATCGTTCCGAAGCCAGCTCAAGTTATCGCTTTATGATCCAGCGTGAAAGTTCCAATCAGGTAGCTTACATCAGCGATCCGGATCTTGCGCTTGAAAAAACAATCTCATATGAGCTGGGGTATGAACAAGGTATTTTGGATATGCTGTTATTGAAGATAGCGGCTTATTATAAAGATGTTTCCATGCAGCCGGGCTGGGTATTGTACAAAGGTTTATCAAATGTACGCTATTATAAAGCCGCTAATAATAACTATGCCGATATACGCGGATTTGAAGTTACTCTTTATAAACGCATCGGTGACTGGATGACCGGTTTTATCAATTATACGTATGATGTCCGAAAGTCGGGTTATTTTGGGTATTTGGAATACGATGAAGATCCACAGGAGCAGCGTAATTATCTGCGTCAGAATCCGATCATGACCCGGCGTCATCCGGTACCTTATACAAGATTGAGTCTGGACCTCCATACACCGGATCGTTTTGGTCCCAAATTAGTCGATCAGTACTTACTTGGTGGCTGGAAATTAAATATTTTGGCTGACTGGCGCGCTGGTCAATACGAAACTTTCAATCCCCAAAACCTTCCCGGTATCGTCGACGATGTTCGCTGGAAGGATTGGCAAAATGTAGATATGCGTATATCTAAAATAATGGTTTTCGGGTCGGTAAGTATTCAGACTTATGTCGATATATCAAATGTTTTCAATTATAAATATATGAGTGAGTCTGGTTTTGCCGATTCGTTTGACCGGCGAGCGTATCTTGAGTCGCTGAATTTTTCATGGGAAGAAGGAGTCGAACACGGACATGATCGGATCGGTGATTACCGGCCTGTCGGTGTGGCTTATGATCCACTCGAACAGAATCCCAATAACGATTCCGAGATAGCCGCCAGTAATAAAGTTCGGAAGGAAAATAAATCCTACATTAACATGCCGAATATCGCTGAATTAACCTTTCTGAATCCGAGAGATATTACTTTCGGTGTGCGAGTTAGTTTTTAATATGGTGAAAGAAGATAAATGAACAAAGACGGTCGCAAATATAGATCTATCGCTGGTCTGTTAGTCTTGGGATGGGCGATAATGACTCTAGCACAGGTGCCGGGTGGTAAAGAGAAAAAAATCCGGATTGGTCAGTTACAAAACCAGTTCACAGCCTGTGGTTTTGAAAGGGCTTTTACCGGGACTGAGTATATTGGGATGAAGTGGCCGGCAGACTATTTTTTACAAGATAACTCTGTGATTGAACGCGCCTGGATCAGTTCGGAAAATTTCACTGATTCCAAGAATAAAGACTGGGATAAATATGGTGTCTACTTTGATGAAGGCACCGTAAATGTGACTACGTTTCCCGTAGTTCACGAACAGATTGCTCGTTTTGCGCCACCGAGAGTATATGTTGATAAGATCGATATTACCGCCCCATTCGCCGATGAGGTCGACTTTATCGATTCTACGATCGTACCGGATCGGATCATTAATAACGTAGTCAACACGATTATGGGACTGACTCTGCGACGACGGATTTTTGCTTTCAGTCAGCAGTATCATGACGATTATTTCATCAAAGAATATACTTATACAAATACCGGCAATATCGATTACGACGATGAAATCGAATTGACCGCACCCCTGACCGGTGTCCGGATTGGATGGAGCACACGATACAGTACCGGTAGGGAAGGCGCTACGAAATACGATAACCAGCAATCCTGGGGAAAATTTAGTTGGGTTACAAAACGGGGTGAAAACTACTGGCAACATACCAGCGAACAGATCACTGAAGCCGCGCCAATCGTTGATTGGTTAAGAGTTGCCATCACCTGGGCCGGGCAGTCCGATCGTCGCCCTGACTGGGATAATATTGGTGCGCCTGATATTGATGGGAACGGCCGTCTCTGTTCGCCTCAGTTTGCCGCAATTGGTGTCATCCATGTCGATAAATCTGCTACTGATAAAAGCGATGATCCTAATCAACCATATTTAATGGGTTGGCATGCTTCTGATGCGGTTATCGGTATTTCTGATCAGCTCAATCCAAATGATCTGCAAGGTATGAAACGTCTTTATGAATTTCTTAAAGGAAGCGCCTATCCGACGACCGGCAACGGTAACACCAATCGCTTCTGGGAAACATATACGGGCGGCAATATCCTTGACCAGCGCTCGCCCTTTCTGATTCATAATGATGTGGGCGGCACCAGTATCTGGATTACTTACGGCCCGTTTGATATTCCGCATGATTCAAGTATAACAATCATTGAAGTTGAAGCGATCAATGGACTTAACCGAAAACGTTGTGAAGAAATCGGAGCCCGCTGGCAAAAAGCTTATAAAAATGCAAATGACAAGGGGCCTTTTACCTTGCCACAAGGTACGACGACCAACAAGGACGAATATAAAAACACCTGGTTTTATACCGGAATGGACTCAGTCCTCGAAACAGTCGGTCGCGCCAAGCGTAGTTTTGATTTGAATTATCAGATCCCCCAACCGCCACTTCCGCCTTCAAAAGTCGAAGTCAATTCCGGTGGTGATCGCATTACAATCAGTTGGGAACCGAGTATTTCTGAAGGCGATCCAGCCTTTGCCGGCTATAAGATTTTTCGGGCAGTCAGTAAACCGGATACTTTCTACCAGGAGATTTACAGTGGTGGTAAAGGTGTCTATCAATATGATGACACCTCCCCGGTGCGAGGATTTGCTTATTACTACTACGTGATTGCCTTTGATGATGGAAGCAACAATAAGACTGGTGAAGCTAATCCGACTGGACCCTTATATAGTAGTCGATTTTATACCA
Organism: Fidelibacterota bacterium; assembly: GCA_043808945.1. GTDB lineage: Bacteria > Fidelibacterota > UBA2242 > UBA2242 > UBA2242 > JAGNGI01. Next base: position 7,636 of record JAZDEI010000007.1, read on the forward strand.
AGACGACTGAACCTGCCTATTTAAGACGCCCACCAGGTAAATCACTTAAAGAAATCCGGATCGTACCGAACCCTTTTAACATTAAAGCAAAGGATCTGCAATTTCTTGATGAAACCAATAAAGTCATGTTCTATAATATACCGGGACAATGCAATATTAAGGTTTATACCGAGCGGGGCGATCTTGTTCAAACCATTCACCATACCAATGGATCGGGGGATCAGGCCTGGAATTTATTGACCTCTTCCCGACAAACTGTGGCGAGCGGGATTTATATCGTTTATTTCGAGGTTATCAGGGATATCTATGACATAACGACCGGTGCCCTGGTATATAAAAAAGGTGAAACGACAACCCGGAAATTACTCGTAGTGCGATAGAAGCAGAATGATTGGAATTTGGATGATAGCAAAGGGAAAAAATATATGAGGCGAATGTTATTTATCGGTATAATCTTTATTATTATAATGGATCTGGCTCAAGCAGGGGATGTCAAGTTGGCACAGACGGGATTTCAGTTTTTGAGTGTTGGAACGGATGCGCGGGGTTGCGCCCTGGCGAACGCGATGACGACCCGGGAGTTTGGCAGTGGAGCAATGCTCTATAATCCGGCCGGGATGGCGCGCATGAAGCAGATGTTTGACCTGACGATCAGCCAGAATAACTGGATTGACAATATCAAGTATAACGGATTCAGTTTGGCGATAAATCCTTCCGGTGGCCGCTATGGAGTGGTAGGCC
>JAZDEI010000008.1:0-2012 GCA_043808945.1 Fidelibacterota bacterium
CGGTCTGTACCCGATTGTGATGTCGTTTTATTACAGCCTCTGCCAGTACGATGTCTTGCGCGTTCCGCAGTTTATCGGTCTCGGTAATTACAAAGAGTTAATCGGACACGATCCCTATTTCTGGAAATCGATCTGGAATACGTTGTTATACACCGTCGTGCGCGTGCCGCTGGTCATCCTGGGTTCGCTCCTGCTGGCGGTGCTGGTCAACAACGCCGTCAAAGGCATCCGCTTTTTCCGGACAGTTTTTTTCATTCCGTCGATCATTACCGGAGTTGTGCTTTCGGCGCTCTGGTTGTGGTTATTGAATCCGCAGTACGGCTTATTCAATTCAATTTTGGCGGTTTTCGGAATTCCCGGTCCGCTCTGGCTGCAGAGTCCGTACTGGTCGAAATTCTCGATGGTATTGATGAGTTTGTGGTCAATTGGCGGCGGGCGTATGCTGGTTTTCCTCGCGGCTTTGCAGGGTATTCCGACCGCACTTTACGAGGTGGTCGATATCGACGGTGGCGGCTGGTGGGCAAAATTCCGGCATATCACCATTCCGATGATCTCGCCGGTGATTTTCCTATGGACGGTGCTAGAGGTCATTTTCTCGTTCCAGGTTTTTACGGAAGCCTATGTTATGACCAAGGGCGGCCCGCTGAATTCGACCCTTTTTTACAATCTTTATCTTTATTATAAAGCATTTGATGATTTCAGCATGGGCTACGCTTCGGCATTAGCCTGGTTACTGTTGTTAATTATCCTGGTTGTCACCCTGATGCAGTTCGTCGTCGGTAAAAAAGTCGTTTACTACGAGGGCAAATGAAGCGGCCGAATTTTAAAACCTCGCGTACTTTTGTGACCTATCTTTTATTGATCTGTGCGGCGGTTGTGTTGATTCTGCCTTTTATCTGGATCATTTCAACTTCGCTGAAAGGCAGCGAGTCGATCTTCGCGATCCCGCCGCAGTGGATTCCGAAAGATCTTCACTGGGACAACTACGCCAAAGTTTTTACCAAGATGCCATTTTTCGTTTACCTGAAAAACTCGGTCTTCATTTCCGTGATGACCATTCTCGGTACGCTGATTTCCAGTTCGCTGGTGGCTTACGCTTTCGCCTGCCTGAAATGGCCGGGACGCGATTGGCTGTTCATTTTCGTGCTGGGTACGATGATGTTGCCGGCTCAAGTCACGATGATCCCGGTTTTTGTTCTGTACAAGCAATTCGGCTGGCTGAACACCTTCAAGCCGCTGATCGTACCAGCCTTTTTCGGCGGCGGAGCCTTCAACATTTTCCTGCTGCGCCAATTTTTTCTGACAATCCCGAAAGAATTATTTGAAGCCGCCCGACTCGACGGCTGTTCGGAGTTCAGGATTTACTGGAAAATCGTAATGCCGCTCGCCAAACCGGCCCTGGCGACCGTCGCCATCCTGACTTTCATGATGACCTGGAACGACTTCCTCGGGCCGTTGATCTATCTTTCCGATAAGTTGAAGGGTACGCTGGCGCTCGGCCTGGCGATGTTCGTCGGACAATATCAGACCGAATGGGGCGTATTGATGGCCGCCTCGGTGCTGGTAATGCTGCCCGTGATCGTGCTATTTTTCCTGTTCCAGAAATATTTCATCCGCGGTTTTATGATGAGTGGAATTAAAGGATAATAAAATGAAAAGAATCTATATCAACAGACAATTTCGGCTAATTTCAACCTTTTACTGTATACTTGGATTATCGAATATTCTTGGAGCTGAGCCCATGGAATTGAACGCCAATGGTACGATTCCGGCCTGGTTGGTTGCCGGACCTTTTGAACTGGAATACCTCGGTTTCGGCATGATCGCCGATAAATTGCTGATCGATGAGAAAACAGTTGAGCCTGCTCTGCGAAAAACCGAAACCAGCGACCTGACTTTATCCAAAACCGCTCGATGGCAATATCACGCTCCGGACAATACCGGCTACGTCGATTTAAACGCGGCCGTCGGTTGGGCAATTCCCGGTCGCGGCACTGAAAAAATCTGGTGGG
>JAZDEI010000009.1:0-11066 GCA_043808945.1 Fidelibacterota bacterium
AGTCAGCGATTATCAGACCTTTGCGATCGACTATGAAAAAATGAAATTAGTGGTGGATTTTTACGGGCCGGACGGAGTGCTCATCGACCGTTTGTACCGATCTTTATGAAACTAAATGCAAATATAACCGGAGTCTGTGGACCGGCGCCCGCTGCCGGTTGCAAAGATATTACCTGGAGTGACCTTGTCTATGTTTCAGCGATTAAATAAAGGTCCGGCTTGCGGACTGTTGATTTTGTTATGGCTGGCCGGTTGTAGCGAACCGTCGGTTGAAATAGGTATTAATTCCATTGTATTAGGCGGCAAATGTTACTTAATGGTCGCCAATTGCGATTCGCTAAAAGAGATGTTCAAGGCTGAATTCAGCATCGAGGTGTGGGCGGCCGGCGATACGTCAAAGCCGGATTCGGCGCGGACTCTCATTATGTTCGGCAATGATGCTGGTGGCGATGAACTGGCAATCTATCGGGGAGCAAAAGATTCGAGCCTTGTTCAGGTTTATATAGACGATGTACTTTTTGGAAATTATCATATCGGCGGACTGGATTGGCGCAAACCGGTTTTCCATCATGTTTGCCTGACGCAGGTCGATGGTTATGTTTCTTTTTATTTTGACGGTGAACTGATCGATTACCGACTGATTAACGGGTTGATCCTCGACATCGGTTCGAGCAATATGCTGATTGGTGCCGACTACGATCCGCCGGGAGTGAACGCTCATGTCGGGAAATACTGGCAGGGCAAAATCGATGAAATCCGCTTCTGGCGCCGCTGGATCGATGCGGACGAAGTAAGATTTCATGCCGATCATCCCGACAAATTACTGCAACATTATTCTGCGGAAAATTATACCACATTGTTCGGAATATGGCGCTTCAATGCCGAAGTCAGCGACTTTGTCCCGGATGAGAGTGGAAATGGCTTAAATGCTGCCCTGAAGGGTGACTTAAAGAAAATCTCCTGGTCTGAGGCCGGTGCCGAATAATTATTTCGGCCGAAATCGTCAAAACAATCCTAAAAATTTTCGCTGATGTGATTTGAGGCAACTCATGCAGGAGATTCCCGGATTACATTTAATCAGAATTTTTGATATCCCCAAACCTCACTACCCTCCAGTCCAGCGTGATTTCCAATCACTCTGGACTTTTTTTCAAACGGGCCAAAGCCTCGATGAACTGAGGCGTGGTGCCGCAACAACCGCCGATGATTTTTACTCTTTTTTCCAACCAGCCGGTCGCGATCCGGGCGTAGCTTTGGGGTGTGAATTGCGGATCGGGTCGCCAGCCATTTTCCGTTGAATAAATACCGGCATTGGCGTAAATGACCAGTGGTAGGTCAAGTTGATCGCCGAACTTTTCCAGAAACATGGAAATCGTATGATGATGAGTGCAATTAATACCGATGCCATGCACGCCCAGAGTTTTTAATTCGGTGATGGCTGGAAATAATTCTTCGCCGCTCAGAATCGCGCCATTTTCGTTGAGGATGAAACTTGTGAAGACCGGTAGTCCGGTTTCGAGCGCGGCAAGCGTGGCCGCCCGGGCTTCCGTCGCATTGTTCATGGTTTCGATCAGACAAAAATCAACGCCGCCGCGAGCTAGCCAGGTAGCTCTTTGGCGATGAATCTGCAAAGCGGTTTGGAAATCGGGCGCAGCCTTTGACTGATAACAATCGGATAACGGGGCTATCGAACCGGCGATCCAGATACGGCGTGACGGTCGGACAATTTCTATCGCTTCACGCGCCAGATCGACCGCTTTCTGAGTCGCTTTTTCAGCCTGCACTGCGCTCAAACCGGCTTTAGCGAATGTCAGCGGGTCGGTGCGGAAAGTCGCTGTGGTGATGATGTCCGCACCGGCATCAATATATTCCTGATGAATGACACTGATCGCCTGCGGATTATGAAGCACGGCGTCTGCCGACCAGAGCGGTAATTCGATTGGAATCCCGCGCCGGGACAGTTCCGTGCCGAGCGCGCCATCCAGGATCAGAAATCCGGGTTGATCTAATGCGCTAAGAAAGGACATAAAATTTCTGATCAGAGCGGAATTGTGAAAGAAAGCGTCGGCGATTCACCGGTCGAAATTTGCCATTCTAAATGATACTGTCTGGCAAAACTCCGCCCGATCCAGGTTCCCAGAAATGCACCGGCGATCACATCTGAAAAGTAATGTTTATTATCATTGATCCGGCTGGAAGCGATAAAAGCAGCCATCAGGTAAGCCGGAATCCCAACTTCCCGGCCATAGATTTCATTCAATCCGGTAGCCAAAGCGAATGACCCGGAAGAATGACCGGAAGGAAAAGACATATAACTACTGCCATTGGGACGTTGTCGGTGTGCTATTATTTTAATTACACTGGTGGCCGCCCCGGTAGTCAAGGCGATAGTCGCTAAAAGCTCAACCTGAGAAACAGTTTTATTCATCGGTTGCCATCGTACCAGGCCATTCAACCCAATCAATCCCGCGGCCACAAAATAATTCCAGCGTTTGCCACAAAGATCGCCAATCCGAGAAATTCGGTCCGGGTAAAATCCCTTTTCAACGGCGTAATGTCTGATAGATTCGTCAAAGAGGAAGGCGGTTGGTATCAAAGTAGCTCCGGCTATCCATAAAGGCGCATTGAGTTTTAACTCGACTGCCTTTTGTAAACCGGCGTAAAAATGCGGCGGATAATATTTCAGGTACGTGACCGGTTGTGAGAACGGATTTGGCGGCTGGATGCTGGCCGGTATTTCGGCTCCTGATAATTGAAAAGCGATCGTAAAAAGACAAACGCTGATTTTGAATGCCGGGTGCTTTTTCATTTTAGATTTCCAAATTCGTGCGCCGCCGCCAGCATAGCGCAGTAATTTTCATAGGGAATATACTCCGGGATACTGTTACCGGAACCCAGGCAATAACCGCCATTATAAGCGGCTGACCGGATATTTTCCTGCACCTGGCGGCGGATTTCAGCCGGAGTGCCGCGCGCCAACAGATCGACATCGACGTGGCCGATCAGGCACAGGCGATCGCCCCAACGCGCCTTGACCTCCGCCAGCGTCATGGCTTTCGGTTCGATGGGATGCAGGGCATCGACGCCGCAGGCGATGATATCTTCCATTACGGCATCCAAACGGCCGTCCGTATGATAAATCAGCGGTTTGTGATATTCGCGTGCCAGGGCGCCGATTTTTTGCAGCCACGGAAAAAAATATTGACGCAGAATCCTGGGAGAAAGCATCAGCCCGGAAACATAGGCGATATCATCGCTGTACCACAATACATCCACGGCATCGCTCTGGGCGAAGTACTCGAACATGCTCAGCACGAGTTCACCGATCTTGTTGAAGAGTTGTGAAATGAGTTCCGGATTATCATACAGCGTCATTGAAAATTGCTCGAAACCCATCAATTCCCAGACCATTGTAAAAATGTCGCCGTATTGACCGATGACGCCCATGCCTTCCGGCAGTAAGCCCCGGACTTTCTCGAAATTGCTGTAATCGAAATCTTCCTGGCGGGGAAATTGGTATTTTTCAAAACTCTGCCAGTCGGTAATTGCCCCCTTACCCTCCGTCGCCCATTTCCGCGCCACAGTTCCGTCGTCGTTGAGAGTCGTGTTGGTGGCATCTTGCAGAAACAGCCGGCCCGGATTGAAATCGGCCTGCGGTTGTAGTTTGATATAATCGTAACCGGCCTGATGCCAGAAGTCCACATCGTCTTGCAGAGTAACAATCGGTCGGCCAAGAAATTTAGCCTTTATAGAAGGATGAATGCCCAATTCGGCTATCGGGACATAATTGGCTTTACCACGCTTGAGAGTCAGTTTGAATTGTTCGATATCAGCCATGTTTGTCTCAATATTTTTTCGTTTTCTAGCAATTCACGCGCAATTTAAGATTTTATCTGGCGCTCTGCACTATTATTTTACAGCAGAGGATTGTAATTTATGCCCGAATTTAGGATGGAGACCGTAAATGGAATTGTTATCAGAAATAGCCGTCAACCTGGAAGCCGGAGATGCCGAGGAAGTTCTCAACCTGGTCGAACAAAGTCTGTCGGCCGGCATTAGTGCGGAGAAAATTCTTAATGAAGGTTTGATCCGCGGTATGACGATCATCGGTCAGAAATTCAAGGAAGGTGAGATTTTCATACCGGAGGTTTTAATCGCCGCCCGGGCGATGACACGCTCGATCACGCACCTGGAGCCGCTCCTGGCGCAGAGTGGTGTAAAAGCCAAAGGTAAGTTGCTGATCGGCACGGTCAAAGACGATCTGCACGACATCGGTAAAAATTTAGTCGCGATCATGTTCAAAGGCGCCGGATTTGAGGTGATCGATCTCGGCGTCAATGTTTCGGCGGAAAGATTCGTCGAGGAAGCCCGCAAACATCAGCCGGATGTCATCGGACTGTCGGCTTTGCTGACGACCACTATGGTCAACATGGATAATATCGTCAGGCAATTACGCACCAGCGGTTGCCCGGCGCTGATAATCGTTGGCGGCGCGCCGGTTTCGGAAGAGTACGCCGCCAGTATCCAGGCCGATTTTTACGCTCACAATGCCGTGGAAGGTGTCGATAAAGTCCTCGGCGCCATCCGATGAATAGATTGACCGGAGCAAATTTCCAATAATGAACAGGGCGGTTTTTCTCGATCGGGACGGTACTTTGAATTTCGACAGCCGTGATTATATCAGGAATCTGGCTGAATTCCGGCTGTTCCCAACCACAGTCGCGGCTTTATGGAAATTACAACAGGCCGGTTTCAAACTGATCGTAATTACCAACCAGGCCTGTATCGCCAAGGGTTTGACCGACGTTACTGCCGTCGAAGAGATCCACAAATTTTTACGCACCGAGCTGGCCTCCGGCGGTGTTACACTGACTGGCATTTATTATTGTCCGCACCATCCGGACGCCGATTGCAGCTGCCGGAAACCACGGATCGGAAATGTTCTGCTGGCTGCCCGCGAACATGAAATCGACCTGCCAAAATCGTACTTTATCGGCGATTCGCATCGTGATGTCGAAGCCGGTCACACCGCCGGTTGTCGTACGATTTTTGTCAGAACCAGTGTTCGATGCTATCCTGCCGATGAAATCGAACATTGGCCGGTTCAACCGGATTTCAGTGCCGACGATTTGCCGGCGGCCGTCGCAATTATCGAAAAATTAGAAGGGAAAAGCAATCAATGAAAATCGCAGTCTTGATGGGAGGCGTTTCGTCAGAGCGGGAAGTATCGCTCTCCAGTGGCAGAAATATCGCCACGGCCTTACAGGAAAATGGACATACGGTATTTGCACTCGATACCATTTTGCCGATCGAACAACTCAGCCGAACAATTTTGCCGACGCCCGCCCATTTGGAAAACGGCGAGTCAAATCTCATAGAACTGCTAAGCAATCCAGCCGTCCGCCCGGTCGATTTTATCTTTAATGCCTTACACGGCGGCAGTGGTGAAAATGGTGCCGTCCAGAGCGTTTTGGAGATGTTTGGTTATAAATATAATGGCAGTGACCATGAAGGTTGCGCGATTGCCATGGATAAAATCGTCTCGAAAGTGATTTTCGAGCGAAAAGGCATTCCCACTCCGGAATGGCTCTCATTTGACCTGACCGATGGACATGAACCTGCCGCGATCCGGGCTGAAATATTACGCAAAATGGAACCGCCACTCGTTATAAAACCGGCCCATGAAGGCTCGACGGTCGGCGTCTCGATAGTGAATGATATTAACGGGATCGAACCGGCGATCATTTCCGCGATAAAATATAACGGCGCCTTGCTGGTCGAGCGTTATATTCCCGGGCGCGAGATCACGGTGGCGATACTTGGCGAAACAGCTTTGCCGTTAGTCGAAATCTGTCCAAAACATGGCGTTTATGATTATGAATGTAAATATACCAAAGGCATGAGCGAGTACCTCGTGCCGGCCGCCGTCGATGAAATGCTCGCCGGACAAATCCGGAACTGGGCGGTGATCGCCCTGAAGGCCTTGCGCTGTCATGGTTACGGTCGCTTCGACCTGCGCCTGACCGAAAAAGGAGAATCCTATTTTCTGGAGTTTAATTCTCTCCCGGGCATGACGGCAACCAGTTTGGTGCCGAAGGCGGCCAAAGCCATCGGTCTGAATTTCAATGAGCTACTGGAAAAAATCATTGAACTGGGTTTGCAACGATGAGTGAAACCGAAAGCAAAATCCAGCCCGAATTGTGCAAAACGAAACCGGCCAAATCGGTCAAGAATACCAAACACTGGTACGCGGCTTATACCAAACCACGCCACGAGAAAAAAGTCATTGGGTTGTTGGAACAGCAGGAAATCGAATGCTATTTGCCTCTGGTTTGCGGACAACATCAGTGGAGCCAGCGGCGGGCGGAAGTGGAAGAACCGTTGATCCGCGGCTATGTTTTCGTGCGCATCCGAAAGGATCAGTCGCTCTACGTGCTGGAAACATACGGTGTCGTTCGATTCGTGATGTTTTCCAGAGAGATGGCCATGGTTCCCGATTTTCAGATCAATGCCCTGCGGCGGAGTCTGGAGGGTGGCTTTACCCTGTCACCGACCAATTATATGCAGATTGGACAGGTAGTAGAAGTCACCGAAGGCTCATTAAAAGGTGTAATCGGAAAGATTCAACGCATTGATAACCAGGATAAATTTGTGTTGACCCTCGATGCCGTTCAGGCCGCTTATACGATTCAGATCGACCCGCGCTTTCTCAGCCCGGTCATTCCTGAAAAGAGAAAAAAAATATTTACATTACCTCTGGGATTTTAGAATGGGCATCATTTTTTATAATACATTAAGCCGTCAAAAGGAAGAATTCCAGCCGCTGGAATCGGGCATTGTCCGCTTTTATACCTGCGGACCGACGGTCTACAATTTTGCGCATATCGGCAATTACCGGGCGTTTGTTTTCGAGGATTTACTGCGCCGCTATCTAAAGTTCAAAGGTCTACGCGTCGTTCAGGTTATGAATATAACCGACATCGACGATAAAATTATCAATGCGGCCAACCAGCAAAATGTCTCGATTCGCGATTTCACCGAGCCGTACCGCCAGGCGTTTATGAATGATTTGGCAACTCTGGGCGTCGAACCGGCCGAATTCTATCCACGTGCGACGGAGCATATCGCTGAGATGGTCGCGCTGATCGAGACATTACAGCAAAAAGGGATGGCATATAAAGCCGAAGACGGTTCAGTCTATTTCAAAGTGTCCGAGTTTCCGCGTTACGGGCAGTTGGCAAATTTGAATGTAACCGAAATGCGGCGCGGCGACCGGGTGGCCAACGATTCTTATGAGAAGGAGGAAATCCGCGACTTTGCGCTCTGGAAAGCCTGGAAACCGGAAGACGGCCCGGTGTTCTGGGAAACTTCACTCGGCAAGGGGCGTCCCGGCTGGCACATCGAATGTTCCGCCATGAGCATGAAATATCTCGGCCGTCACTTCGACCTGCATACCGGCGGAGTGGATAATATTTTTCCGCATCATGAGAATGAGATCGCCCAGAGTGAAGCCGCGACCGGTGAGAAATTCGTCAATTACTGGATGCATTGCGAGCATCTTCTGGTAAATGACGAGAAAATGTCCAAATCGCTTGGCAATTTCATATACCTGCGCGATCTGATCGGAAAGGGATTTAACGAGGCCGCTATTCGACTGACTCTGCTAAGTACCCATTATCGGCAGAAACTGAATTTCACTTTTGAAAAACTGGAAGAATCTGCCAAAATCATTACGCGACTGCGTGATTTCAAAAAATCGCTGGATCGCGATTTTCCTGCGGGTGATCTCCAGATCGGTGAAATCGTCGGAAAATGCGATAAGGATTTCGAATCGGCGCTGGACGACGATCTGAACATCTCGAACGCCCTGGCGGCGGTTTTTACATTGTTGCACGAGATCAATTCATATCGCCTGGATACTAATCTGACCGGCTCGGATGTGCAGGCGATAAACGCCTCCCTGGCGCGGATCGATTCCGTCCTGAACGTTCTGCAAGAGCGAGAAGCCGCCCTGTCCTGCGAGGAAGAACAACTGCTGAATTCACGTAACCAGGCGCGTCAGGAACGGAATTGGGCGGAGGCCGACCGCCTGCGGAAAGAATTGCTCGATAGGAATATCATCCTCGAGGATACGCCCAAAGGCACGACCTGGAAGCGGAAACTATAAAATCAACTCGAAAATTATTTACTGGCTAATATCTCAGCAACCGATACAGTTGCGGTACCGACTTTACTGACGGCAATACCGGATGCCAGATTGGCAGCTTCCGCCGATAACATCCAATCTTTGGAGATATTCAATGCGGCCGTGAAAACTGCGATGAAAGTATCACCGGCGCCGCTGACATCGAAAACTTCGCGTGCTTTGGTTGGGATCACAGCGCAGCGGTCATTTTCATCCAGTACGAAAACGCCCTGTTCACCAAGTGTGACGATCAGACCTTTTAATCCCAGTTCATCGACCAAACGCCGGGCGAGCGGTTCGATTTCGCTGATCGTCAGCTCGGGATGCCTGACCGCGGCGCAGAATTCTTTGAAGTTTGGTTTGATAGTCGTTGCGTTGTGGTACTTTAAATAATTAAAACCTTTCGGGTCGATCATCACCGGCTTGCCGGGAAATAAACGCAAAACGGACTGGATAAAATGTTCGGTCAGCAGGCCCTTGGCGTAATCAGAAAGAATTACCGCATCAAACTGGTTGGCGACAGCGGTTATTTTACCTAAAAGTGCGTCAACCTGTTTTTTCCCGACCGGTTCGATAGTTTCTTCATCGACGCGCATCAATTGCTGATGCTGGGCGATGATACGCGCCTTGCAGGAAGTGCGCCGGACCGGCAGGTTTTCTATAATAGTCGGAAGGTTCATCTGTCGACAGAGGGCCAGTAGATCTACGCCCGCCTGATCGGTACCACATACTCCGGCCAATGTCACCGGGCATTCCAAAGCGGCCAGATTTGCAGCGACATTTCCGGCACCGCCGAGACGATTTTCTTTGCGGTTGACGGTCACGATCGGCACTGGAGCTTCCGGTGAAATGCGGTCGACTTTTCCCCAGATATACTGATCGAGGATCAGATCGCCGACTACCAGAATATTCAACTGATTAAAACCCTGGAAAATGGTTTCCAGGTCATTATTGAAGGCGGGGATATTTTTTTTCATATTCTGCAGTTCCCGGTTATTTTGCATGATAGTATTCGAAATACCAGTCCAGAAAAAGTTTGACACCTTCCCGGATATTCGTGGTGGGTTGAAAGCCGAGTTTGGCGGTAGTATCGGTGATGTCGGCATATGTTTCCGGAACGTCGCCGGGCTGAATCGGCAGGTAATTGATTTGAGCTTTTCGCCCGGAAAATTCTTCAATGAGATGAATAAAATCCATCAGATTTTCACTGCGGTGATTGCCGAGATTGAACACCTCGTAAGCGAACGGTTTGTCGAGTGCGGAACGCAGTCCGGCAACAATATCGTCGATATAGGTGAAATCGCGTTTCATGTTGCCGAAGTTATAGACTTCGATCGGTTTGCCAGCCAGAATGTTCCGGGTGAAAATGAACAGCGCCATGTCGGGTCGACCGTACGGTCCGTAAACCGTAAAAAAACGCATTCCGGTGCAGGGCAGTTGGTAAAGATGAGCATAAACGTGGGCGATTAATTCGTTGGCTTTTTTCGTTGCCGCATAGAGCGAGATCGGGTGATCGACGTTATCCGCGACAGTGAACGGCAGTTGCCGGTTGTTGCCATAAACGCTGGAACTGGAGGCGTAGATGAAATTTTGGACCTGAGCGCGTTTGGCAGCTTCGATGATATTCAAAAAACCTTCGAGGTTCGATTTCTGGTAAGCGAATGGGTTGGTAAGCGAATAACGGACACCGGCCTGAGCCGCCAGATGGACGATTTTTTCAACCGGTTGTTCGCGAAAGACCTTTTCGAGAGTCGTAAAATCGCAAAGATCGGCGCGATAAAATTTAAAATTGTCGAAATCGCCCAGCAACTTTAAACGAGCCTCTTTTAATGATGGGTCGTAATAGTCGTTGACGTTGTCGTATCCGACGACAACCTGACCTTCGCTCAATAGTCTGCGGGCCAAATGAAAACCAATAAATCCGGCGCAACCGGTAATCAGAAAAGCCATTTTCTCGCTCCTGAAAATTAACTCTAAAAGATTAACCCAATTCAGGGAGAAATTCAAAAGAATTATTAAAAATGTTGCCAGAACCGTTTGATCCGTTGATGAAATTTTCGGTATGAAAATGCCAGCCAATTATGGAAATGGCCGGGAAATCAGATAAAATGTTGTTGATTTAAAAAATAAATTGCTTAAATTTCACGGCTTTTTTGATATTGAAGACCTGCCACCATAGCTCAGTTGGTAGAGCAGCTGATTTGTAATCAGCGGGTCGTGGGTTCAAATCCTACTGGTGGCTCGAGGATTTGAAGCCTGTGCTATTTGAAATGGAGATTTGACAGATACCAAAGCCTGAGTTGCAGAGGATTTTTGGGAGAGAGTAGTTACTTTCGTTAAGTCAAATAGTGAATAGTGAATAGCATCTTTCAATTACAAAAATTTTCCCCAAATATAAATAAATGGGTCGGTGGCCGAGTGGTTAATGGCAGCAGACTGTAAATCTGCCGGCAAACGCCTACGGTGGTTCGAACCCATCCCGGCCCACAGCCTTCTGCGGGTGTCGCTTAGTGGTAAAGCTCCAGCCTTCCAAGCTGGCTACGAGGGTCCGATTCCCTTCACCCGCTCATCAGTTTATGTAAATTGATCGTTTGCCCATGTAGCTCAGTTGGTAGAGCACATCCTTGGTAAGGATGGGGTCACCAGTTCAAATCTGGTCGTGGGCTCGCAGTTAAACCGGCTTTGTGGATAAGTCAAATCGCAGTTAAATAATTAGAAGAAAAAATGATAAGGAGCACCAATGGCGAAGCAACAATTTAAGCGGACGAAGCCGCATGTAAACATCGGGACGATCGGTCACGTTGATCACGGGAAGACGACGTTGACGGCGGCAATGACCATGGTATTGAACCGTCAGGGATTGGCGGAAGTCCGGACGTTT
>JAZDEI010000010.1:0-14652 GCA_043808945.1 Fidelibacterota bacterium
AGTGGATATGGTTATGCCGGGCGACAATGTCAATGCGACGATAGAATTGATCAGTGAGATCGCGATGGAGAAGGAATTACGCTTTGCCATTCGCGAAGGCGGCCGGACGGTCGGCGCTGGTGTCGTCACCGAAATCATCGAGTAGATTTTAGGTAAGTAATATGCGTGAATTAATAACTCTGGAATGCACGGTTTGTAAGCGGAGAAATTATTCTTCCGATAAGAATAAAAAACTCCATCCAACTCGTGTAGAATATAAAAAGTACTGTCGTTGGTGCAAAAAACATACAGTACATAAAGAGACAAGATAAAATGCGAATAAAGGTGAGTAGCTCAATTGGCAGAGCACCGGTCTCCAAAACCGGGGGTTGCGGGTTCAATTCCTGCCTCACCTGCGATTATTGCCTATCAGATTTTTCACCGGTTGCCCAAACAGAGGATAGAAAATCATGATTAAACGCATTCGAGAATTCTTTGATGGTGTTGTCTTTGAAATGAAAAAGGTATCCTGGCCTTCGTGGCTGGAACTGAAAGGCTCGACCATCGTCGTTTTGGTATTGTCCCTAATTTTGTCGGTCTTTCTGTTCGTAGTCGATTTGGTTTTATCTAAACTTGTCCACGCAATCTTGTAGAGATAATATGGATTGGTACGTTTTAAGAACATACTCCGGTAAGGAGAAAAAAGTCAGAGAAGCCATTCTGATTGAGGCTGAACACGCCGACATGAAAGAAATTATTCGGGACGTTCTGGTGCCTTCCGAAAACATTATGGAAATGCGCGAAGGGAAAAAGCGCGTACGCAACAAGGTCTTCTTCCCGGGCTATGTCCTGGTCAATATGGAAGTCACCAAGGAATCGCAATATTTAGTTGAAAACATTCCCGGCGTGATGAATTTTGTCGGCGCCAAAAGCAAACCGCAACCACTCAAACCGGATGAAGTCAAACGCGTCATGGGCGAAGTCGAAAAGAAAGACGGTCGTGAAGTTCTGGCGGTGCCATTCAAAATGGGCGATCCGGTGAAAGTCATTGACGGACCGTTTATCGATTTCCGGGGGATGGTCCAGGAAGTCAATGAAGACAAACGCAAACTAAAAGTATCAGTCAGTATTTTTGGTCGTCCAACACCAGTTGAGTTGGACTTTTTACAGGTAGAATTGGAGAAATAGGTGTACTATGGCGAAAAAAGTTCTAGCTACCGTTAAATTACAAATCGAGGCTGGCAAGGCCAATCCGTCACCGCCGGTTGGACCGGCGCTGGGTCAGCATAGCGTTAATATCGTCGAATTTTGCAAGGCGTTCAACGCTCGCACCCAGGATCAGGCCGGGTTAATCATTCCCGTTGTAATCACGGTTTACTCAGATCGCTCGTTCACTTTTATAACCAAAACCCCGCCGGCAGCCGTTTTACTGTTGAAGGCTGCCAAATTAGAGAAAGGTTCGGGTGAACCCAACAAAAGCAAAGTCGGGACGGTGACCATGGAACAGGTTATGGAGATCGCAAACTTGAAGATGCCTGACCTGAATGCCCACACGGTTGAACAGGCCGCCGAAATGGTCAAGGGAACCGCCCGCAGTATGGGTATCATAATCAAGGAGTAAGAGGATTCAACGCTATGAAAAACTCAAAACGAGTTGAACAAAACAATAAAAAAATCGATCGTAAGAAAGAATATGCCCTCGCTGAAGCGCTTGAATTGCTGAAAAACTGTAACGGCGTAAAATTCGACGAGACTGTTGAGGCCCACATTAACCTCGGTGTCGATCCACGCCATGCCGATCAAAACGTTCGGGGCACTGTTTCTTACCCTCACGGTACCGGTCGAAAAGTACGGGTGTTGGTGCTGACCAAAAGCAAAATAGACGAAGCCCTCAAGGCCGGTGCGGATTACGCCGGATTAGAAGAGTACGTCGCAAAAATCCAGGAAGGTTGGGCTGATATAGATGTCATCGTCGCCACTCCGGATGTCATGGGTCAGGTCGGTAAATTAGGTAAAGTACTCGGTCCGAGAGGTCTGATGCCAAATCCCAA
The DNA here is from genome assembly GCA_043808945.1 of Fidelibacterota bacterium. Classification (GTDB taxonomy): domain Bacteria; phylum Fidelibacterota; class UBA2242; order UBA2242; family UBA2242; genus JAGNGI01. The sequence continues at coordinate 2,031 of JAZDEI010000010.1, forward strand.
AAGCGGAACCGTTACCAACGATGTCGCCGCCGCTGTCAAGGAAGTTAAAGCCGGCCGTGTGGAAGTCCGTGTCGATAAAACCGGAATTATTCACACGATCGTCGGGAAAAAATCTTTCCCGGTCGGGAATCTGGAGGAAAATGTCAAAACCCTGATAGCGACCCTGATGCGTATGCGTCCGGCATCCGCCAAAGGTATTTACATTCAGAAAGTAACCCTTACGACAACGATGGGTCCCGGTGTGCGGATCGATAAATCCACGGTCATATCATAGTCAGGAGTTAAAATGCCGAATCAGAAAAATATCCAGATCCTGGAAAATGTCAATGAAATATTTCCCAAAGCCAGGGGAATTTATTTTACCAATTATAAAGGCATGAACGTTCAGCAAATGACCGATTTGCGTAAGGAATTGTTTGCGGCTCAGATCGAATACAAGGTCGTTAAAAAGACCCTGACCAAAATCGCCGCTAAAAATTCCGGTTTAGAGGCAATCGATAAATTACTGGACGGCCAATCCGCAATGGCTATTTCCTATACCGATCCGGCTCATCCCGGAAAAGTTCTCAATGCGTTCATCAAGAAAAATAAATTGGAAAAACTGGTTATAACCGGTTGTATATATGATGGTGTTCTTTTCAGGGCCAATCAGGTCGAGGCGGTAATCAATCTGCCGTCGCGCCGCGATTTACTGTCGTCCCTGCTTGGAACCCTGAATGCTCCGATGAGCAATCTGGCTGGTGTCCTGCGCGCCACGATGAGTAAGCTGGTCGGAACATTAAATTCGTTAGATAACGTAAAAAAATAATAAGTATCGCAGTAAAAGGAGGTTTTTTAGAAATGGCGAACATAACTAGAGCAGACGTTCTGGAGTACCTGGAAAAAGCAAACATGCTGGAGATCTCTGAACTGATCAAAGATATCGAGCAGAAATTCGACGTAAAAGCAGCCGCTCCCATGGCAATGGCAGCAGCAGTAGCCCAACCGGGCGCCGCGGCCGAAGCCGAACCGGTTGAAGAACAAACCGAATTCAACGTTGTTTTAAAAGAGGTCGGAGCCAATAAAATCAACGTAATTAAAGTCGTCCGCGCGGCCACCAGCCTGGGCCTGAAAGAAGCCAAAGACTTAGTCGACGGCGCTCCCAGCACAGTCAAAGAAGCCGTATCAAAAGATGAAGCGAACGAGCTGAAGAAACAACTCGAAGAAGCCGGAGCCAAAGTCGAAATTAAATAAGCTGTCGCGTTATTCCAGCCTTCGACATTTTATGATAGCCTTTGTTTTTCAAATAAACAATGTCCCCTTCGTTTGGGAAAAATTCAAATCAAAAAGGAGGGATACTTTTGAGTAATACTCTCCCCTATATAGAAGAGCGGAAATCCTTTGCCAAGATCAGATTGGTCCAAAGGATGCCAAATTTGCTGGAAGTGCAGTCGAAATCGTTCGATGAATTTTTACAGAAAGATGTCTTACCGCAGGAGCGCAAAACTATCGGCCTGGAATCGGCTTTCAAAAACGTATTCCCGGTTGAAGACGCCCACGGCAATTATCTACTCGAGTACAAATATTACACGATCGGCGAACCACGTTACACCATTAAGGAATGCCTCGAACGGGGTGTCAGTTACACGGTTCCGCTGAAAGTCCGGTTGGTACTGCATATCAGCGAGGAAGGGATTTCGAAAGGCGATTATCAGGCCGGCATCGAGCAGGATATCTTCTTCGGAAATATACCCTATATGACCGAAAAGGGAACTTTTATCATCAACGGCGCCGAAAGAGCGATTGTCAGTCAATTGCAACGCTCACCCGGTGTCTTCTTCGATGAGTCCGAACACACCAATGGCATGAAAATCTATTCCGCGCGGGTTATCCCGTTCCGCGGTTCATGGGTCGATTTCGTAATCGATACCCGCGATATTCTGAGTGCCATCGTGGATCGCCGCCGCAAATTTCCTGCGACAATCCTTCTGCGCGCATTCGGTTTCCCGTCCAATGAAGATATCGTTAACTTGTTCGGGATCGGTAAACGTTATCCGCTTACCGAAACTTCGAAAGAGTTAATCGGTAAAGTCATGGCGGAAAATGTCGTTGATCCTCAGACCGGCGAAGTCGTTTCCGAGATCAAAGAAGGAATCGTTGTCGATAAAGACTTTCTGAAAAAATGTAAGCATCACGGCGTTACGTCTCTGTTGGTTTTCACTACCAAAGACGAAGTCGAGCGCACCATTTTTATGAATACATTCCGGAAAGATACATTGACCAACGATGAAGAGTCGGCGCTGTATTTTCTCTATCGCAGTTTGCGTACCGGCGAGCCGCCGAATCTGGATACGGCCAAGAAATTCGTCGAGCGGCTTTTCTTCAGTCCCAAAAAATACGACCTGGGACAAGTCGGCCGCTACCGGATCAATAAAAAATTCAACCTGAAAGTTCCGCTGGACGAATGTGTTCTGACCCGCGACGACATCGTCGAGATCATGAAACGTATCGTCGATATGAAAAAAGGTAATCTGGGACCGGATGACATCGATCACCTCGGTAATCGCCGGGTGCGAACCGTTGGCGAACAACTCACCAACCAGTTCAATCTGGCCTTTACCCGAATGGCGCGGACAATCAAAGAAAGAATGAATCTGCGTGAATCCGAAAATCTGACTCCGCAGGACCTGATCAATTCCCGCATCATCACCTCGGTGATCAATTCATTTTACGGGACCAGTCAGCTTTCGCAGTTTATGGACCAGACCAATCCGCTGGCCGAGATTACTCATAAAAGAAGAGTATCTTCACTCGGACCAGGCGGCTTGTCACGCGAACGGGCCGGATTTGAAGTTCGTGATGTACATTATACTCATTATGGCCGGCTCTGCCCGATCGAGACGCCGGAAGGACCGAACATCGGTTTGATCGCTTCATTGGCCACCCATGCTTTCGTCAATAGCCTCGGATTTATTGAAACGCCATACCGGCGTGTAAAAAATATCGATGATATTCCGACTGTGACCGATGAGGTCGAATACCTTTCGGCGGACGATGAAGACCGGGAGCTGATTGCCCAGGCTAATGCTCCGATTGACGAACATGGTCATTTTATTAATTCGCGGGTTCGTGCCCGTATTCGGGGCGAATTTCCGATCGTTGGACCGGATCAGGTCAAGTACATGGACGTTTCGCCGGAACAGATCGTTTCGATCTCGGCCGCCATGGTTCCTTTTCTGGAGCATGATGATGCCAACCGGGCCTTGATGGGTTCCAACATGCAGAGACAATCGGTTCCATTATTAAAACCGGAACGGCCGATCGTCGGCACCGGTCTGGAAGGAATCGTTGCCACAGACTCGCGGGCCGCTGTTATAGCACCGGTGAACGGAATTGTTGAAGAGGTTACGGCCGATCATATTGTAATCCGCACCGATATGGAAAACGAACTATATCTTGATGAAAATCAAGGCAAAGTGCGGCTCGAATTGGCTAAGTTTTTACGTACAAACCAGGATACCTGTATCAACCAGAAACCTTTGATCCAGGAAGGCAGCCGTGTAAAAGTCGGCGATACGATTGCTGATGGCTGCGCAACCGACAAAGGTGAATTAGCGCTCGGACGCAATATTCTGGTAGCATTCATGCCCTGGGGCGGTTATAATTTCGAAGATGCCATCATCCTGAGCGAACGCTTGGTATACGATGACGTTTTCACTTCGATTCATATAAAAGAATTCGAGCTGGAAGTCCGGGACACCAAGCGCGGTAATGAAGAATTGACGCGTGAAATCCCGAACGTAAGCGAGGAGACTACCAAAAACCTGGACGCCAACGGCGTGATCCGTATCGGCGCAGAAGTCGAACCGAATGACATTTTAATCGGAAAAGTGACTCCGAAAGGCGAGACCGACCCGACTCCGGAAGAAAAACTACTCCGGGCGATTTTCGGTGAAAAAGCCAGTGATGTCAAGGACGCCTCCAAACGGGCCGATCCGGGAATCCGCGGAGTAGCCGTCGATACTAAGCTTTTCACACGCAAAAGCAAGGTCAGCCGCCTGGACGAAAAACGCCAGATTGACGAAGAAACCAAGAAAAGCGTTCAGAAACATATTTATCTGAAAGAACGGCGCGACATGTTACTGCGCAGTCTGCTGAAGAACGCAACGAGCGCCGGAATTAAAGACCTGACCAATGGTAAAACAGTTCTTAAGAACGGAGTTCAACTCAACAGTGACTTGCTGACCCAGCTGAATTACGATGTACTCAGTCTCGAAACGCCCTGGACAACCGATGCTTTACTCAACGAAAAAGTTGAAAAAGTCGTCAAGAGTTACTTCATTCTCAGCCAGCGGATTGACGAAGAGCTGGAACAGAGCATTTATAAAATTAAAGTCGGCGACGATCTTCAGCCCGGAGTTCTGCAATTGGCCAAAGTCTATGTGGCCAACAAACGCAAAGTCCAGGTTGGCGATAAAATGGCCGGCCGTCATGGAAACAAAGGTGTTGTTTCTATCATCGTTCCGAAAGAGGACATGCCATTTTTGGAAGATGGCACTCCGGTTGACATTGTGCTGAATCCGTTGGGCGTACCTTCCCGTATGAACCTCGGTCAGCTGTACGAGACCATGTTGGGTTGGGCCGGTAAAAAACTCGGATTGTACTATCAGACCCCGGTTTTTAACGGTGCGACCGAAAAGGAAGTCCGTGAAGAATTGCTCAAAGCCGATCTGCCGGAAAGCGGAAAGGTTGCATTGTATGACGGTAAGTCTGGCGAATTGTTTGACAATCCGGTAACCGTTGGGCAAATCTACATGATGAAGCTGTCGCATTTAGTCGAAGACAAGATGCACGCCCGTTCGACCGGTCCGTATTCGCTGGTTACCCAGCAACCGTTGGGTGGCAAAGCCCAGTTCGGCGGTCAGCGCTTCGGTGAAATGGAAGTCTGGGCGCTGGAAGCTTACGGTGCGGCATATACTCTTCAGGAAATTCTGACGGTCAAATCCGATGATGTCGATGGTCGTTCCAAAGTATACAACGCCATTGTCAAAGGCGAAAACTTCTCCGATTTCGGCGTACCCGAATCCTTTAATGTCTTGCTGAAAGAGTTGCAGGGCTTGTGTGTCGAAATGGATATAAATTAGTCCAAACACGGAGGTGTAATAACCGATATGAATTATACAAAACCATATACTTTTCGCGGTGAATTTGAGAGTATCACGATTCACCTTTCTTCCCCGGAAACGATTCTGACCCGGTCGCATGGCGAAGTCCTGAAACCGGAAACAATCAATTACCGTTCCTACAAACCTGAAAAAGATGGTTTGTTCTGCGAAAAGATTTTTGGCCCGGTCAAAGATTGGGAATGTCATTGCGGAAAATACAAACGCATCCGCTACAAAGGCATCATCTGCGATCGATGCGGCGTGGAAGTCGCCCGAAAAAAAGTGCGTCGCGAACGGATGGGACACATTACACTGGCCGTTCCGGTGGTGCACATCTGGTTTCTCAAGTCGATTCCCAGCAAGTTGTATTACCTGCTGAACATTCCGACCAAAAGTCTGGAAGAGATCGTCTATTATGAGAAATATGTCGTCCTGAATCAGGGCGGTTCCAGCCTGCCTTACAAATCGGTCATTACCGAAGAAGAATATTTTGATAATATGCAGGCTTTCGGACCGAAAATCGAACTTTTTGACGAAGAAGAAGCCAAAAACTTTTTCATCGCCAAGACCGGCGGCGAAGCCATCCGCGAATTATTGCAAAAAGTCGACATCGAAATTTTAGTTCAAAGTTTGAAAGACGAACTGAAAATAAAAAAATCGCCGACTCAAAAAACAGAAATACTGAAACGCCTGAAAGTGGTCAAAGCCTTTTTGAATCAGGAAGGCAAACCGATCAATAAACCGGAATGGATGATCGTGACCGTCTTACCGGTCATTCCACCCGATTTACGTCCGTTGGTGCCGCTCGAAGGCGGACGATTCGCAGCCAGCGATCTGAACGATCTTTACCGGCGTGTTATCATTCGCAACAACCGTCTGAAGCAATTAATCGAGATTAAAGCCCCGGATGTCATTCTGCGCAATGAAAAACGGATGCTCCAGGAGGCCGTCGATTCATTATTCGATAACAGTCGCCGCCGCACGGAAGTTCGCAGTGGTACCCGTCGCCCGCTGAAAAGCCTGAGCGATATGCTCAAGGGCAAAGAGGGGCGCTTCCGCCAGAATCTGCTCGGAAAGCGCGTGGATTACAGCGGCCGTTCGGTGATTGTGGTTGGTCCCAACCTGCGTCTGAATGAATGCGGATTGCCGAAAGAGATGGCGATCGAATTGTTCAAACCGCATATTATCCATCATCTGCTCCGCCGGCGGTTAGCCAAGACGCCTAAGGCCGCCAAGACGATGGTCGAGCGCAAGGATCCGGAAGTTTACCGCGTCCTGGAATATGTCGTTAAAGATTACCCGATTCTGCTGAACCGCGCTCCGACCCTGCATCGGTTGGGCATTCAGGCCTTTCAGCCGAAATTGATCGAAGGTAAGGCCATCCAGATCCATCCGCTGGTCTGCGCGGCATTCAACGCTGATTTCGATGGCGACCAGATGGCTGTGCACGTACCGTTATCTTTTGAAGCTCAGATCGAATGTCGTCTGCTGGCGCTTTCGAGTCACAATATTTTACATCCCGCTCACGGACACCCGATCTCTATCCCATCTCAGGATATGGTACTCGGAGTTTATTATATTACTCGCCAGAAAGAGGGCGCCCGCGGAGCCGGTACACTGTTTTCGTCACCGGCGGAAGCGATTTACGCTAATGAAGTCGGCGAAGTGGATCTGCACGCAAAAGTTAAAATCAGAATTAACGGCAAAATGATCGACACGACGGTCGGTCGGGCGCTGTTTAACAGCCTCTTGCCTGCCGGTATGGAATATTACAATGAGCTAATCAGCAAAAGCCGTTTGGAAAAAATTGTCGGCTTTGTTTTTCAGGAATCCGGAAATTTCGAAACCGTAAGATTCCTCGATGACCTGAAAAATATCGGCTTTAAATACGCCACCAAATCCGGCGTTTCAATCTCGATTTCAGATGTGCTGATTCCCGAAGAAAAAGAAGCCATTTTACAGGAATCCTTCGAGCGCGTCGAAGAAATTCAACGCAAATTCCAGAAAGGAATTTTGACCGAAGGTGAACGTTATAATAAGGTGATCGATAACTGGACCCATACGACTAACCGCCTGTCGGAAGTGATGCTTGAACACATGGCGACCGACCGGCAGGGTTTCAACCCGGTCTACATGCTGGCTGATTCCGGCGCACGCGGTAGCGGTGAACAGATTAAACAGCTGGCTGGTATGCGTGGTCTGATGGCCAAACCGCAGAAATCTATGACCGGTCAGGTTGGTGAAATTATCGAAACTCCGATCACTTCCAACTTCAAGGAAGGTCTGACAGTTCACGAATACTTTATTTCCACCCACGGTGCCCGTAAAGGCCTGGCAGATACAGCTTTGAAAACAGCCGACGCCGGATATTTGACCCGCCGTCTGGTCGATGTTGCACACGATGTGGTAATTTCCGAAGAAGATTGTCAGACAATTAACGGTATCGAAATCACGGCGCTGAAGAAGGAAGAAAACATCATCGAGTCGCTCGCTGATCGTATCGTTGGCCGGGTTACTCAGGAAGACGTTTATAATCCGGAAGACGAAAATGAAATTTTTGTCGAAGCCGGCCAGGAAATAACCGAAAAATCCGCTCAGAAAATTCAGAATGCCGGGATTGAAAAAGTCCGCATTCGTTCGGTTTTGACCTGCGAATCTCTGCGCGGCGTCTGCGCCAAATGCTACGGCCGCAATCTGGCGACCGGTAAAATCGTTAAAGTCGGCGAGTCCGTCGGAATTATGGCGGCTCAGTCGATCGGCGAACCCGGAACTCAGCTGACCTTGCGTACTTTCCATTATGGCGGTACCGCAGCTCGAATTGTGGAAGAGTCAGAGACTGTTTCCAAGACAAAGGGTATTGTCGAATTTTCGAGTAATTACAAAGCTGAGAAGTTCAAGGACTCCGGCTATTCAGTCGTCCTTTCGCGGAGCTCAGTGATGAACGTTCTCGACGATAATAATCGCACCACTTCCACTTATAATGTTCCGTACGGGGCCCATATTTTTGTCAACGACGGAGAACAGGTCAAAGTCGGCCAGACTCTCTTCCGCTGGGATGTCTACATGGATCAGATACTGGCATTGGCATCCGGCCAGGTGCGGTTTGTGGATTTAATCGAAAACGTGACGTTTAATGTCGAATTTGATGAATCCGGGCATAAAACGATTACCGTTATCGAATCCAAAGATCGTTCAATCCAACCACGGATCGACATTGTCAGCAAAGCCAACGGCAAAGAGGTGGTTTTCGCCGGTTTTATTCTGCCGGTGCGGGCCATGCTGGTCGTGCGCGATGGCGATGAAGTGGTCAAAGGTGAGATTTTAGCCAAAAAACCAAAAGAGACCGGAAAAACCAGCGATATTACCGGTGGTTTGCCGCGTGTCGCCGAACTGTTTGAAGCCCGGCGTCCAAAAGACCCGGCAGTCATCTCTGAAATCGATGGGAAAATCTCTTTTGGCAAAACCGAAAAAGGTGTTCGTGAAATCATCGTGGTCGGTTTGGATGGAACCACAAAGAAATACAAAATTCCGTATGGCCGTTACGTATTGCTGAATCAGGGTGATGAAATCCGGGCCGGAGAACGTCTGTGCGAAGGACCGGTTGCCCCCCAGGATATTTTGGCCGTTCAGGACCCGCGTAAAGTTCAGGAATACCTGGTCAATGAAATCCAGGAAGTCTATCGTCTGCAAGGTGTGCGTATCAATGACAAACATATCGAAGTGATTGTCCGCCAGATGATGCAGAAAGTTCGCATAGAAGATTCCGGCGATACCACCCTGCTTGAGAAAGACCGTGTCAACCGCAACGAACTGATCGAAGAAAATGCCCGCATGAAAGATTACGTCGTAATCGTGAATGCCGGTGATTCCGATTGGGATGAAGGCGATGTCGTATCCAAGAAAGAATTTGCCAAATTCAACCGGTTGTTGAAGGAAGAAAGTAAAAATCCGGCTAAAGCCCGTCCGGCTCATGCGGCACAATTTACCGAAATGTTGCTCGGTATTACACGGGCCTCACTGAACACGGAATCTTTCATTTCGGCAGCCTCTTTCCAGGAAACCACACGCGTTCTGACCGATGCCGCCGTAGCTGGAAAAGTCGATTATTTACGCGGGTTAAAAGAAAATGTGATTATGGGTCGATTGATCCCGGCCGGCACCGGTTTACGTAAATACAGTGACCTTGTCGTCGTCGAGCCGGAAGAAGAAATCGATGAGTGGCAGAAACTTGAAGAACAAAAGAAAGAGAAAGACAGTGAGCTGGCAGCCCTGCAAAAATAAGTGTCAGGACGATAAAATGTATTGCTTAAAAACTATAAGTATCGTATTTTTACAGGCTTTTATTATGGAGAGATTATGCCGACAATTAACCAACTAATTCGCAAAGGTCGCGAAGTAGTTAATAAGAAAGAAAAAGCGCCCGCTTTACGGGGTTCTCCGCAGAAACGCGGGGTCTGTACACGGGTTTACACGACGACTCCCAAGAAGCCGAACTCAGCTTTACGGAAAGTCGCCCGTGTGCGTTTGACCAATGGAATCGAAGTAACGGCTTATATTCCGGGAGAAGGGCATAACCTCCAGGAGCACTCGATGGTGCTTGTACAGGGCGGACGTGTCAAAGATTTACCGGGCGTTCGTTATCACATCATCCGCGGTACTCTGGATACCAGCGGGGTCAATGATCGGAAAAACAGTCGCTCCAGATACGGCACCAAACGTCCGGCCTAACAGGGAGATCATTGTATGGCACGCAGAAAAAAAATTGTATCCCGTGAAATCTTGCCTGATCCTAAATATGGCGACATTTTTGTGGCGCGCTTTATAAACTATCTGCTTAGGAAAGGCAAAAAATCGGTTGCGGAAGCTTCATTTTATGATGCTATCGAACAGATTGAAATCAAGCGGAAAAGCAATGGCGTCGATGTTTTTAAAAAAGCGATTAATAACGTTTCTCCAATAATGGAAGTAAAATCCCGCCGGATCGGTGGCGCCACCTACCAGGTGCCAATCGAAGTCAAGGTCGAAAGAAGATTTGCCCTGGCCTCGCGCTGGCTGATTAACTATGCCAAATCGCGTCCGGGAAAATCCATGGCCGAGAAATTAGCCGCCGAATTAATGGCCGCCGCAGATGGCGAAGGCGGCGCGATCAAGAAACGTGAAGATACTCACAAAATGGCCGAAGCCAACAAGGCTTTTGCCCATTTCAGATGATTCAATTCAACAGGTAAACGGTGAAGACAGAAAATCTCAGCAAAGTCAGAAATATCGGCATCATGGCTCACATTGATGCCGGTAAGACCACTACGACCGAGCGGATTCTGTTTTACACCGGCAAGGTCCATAAAATCGGGGAAGTCGACGAGGGTTCCGCGACAATGGACTGGATGGAGCAGGAGCGCGAACGCGGTATTACGATCACGTCCGCCGCTACCACCTGCTACTGGAACCAATACCGAATAAATATTATCGATACGCCAGGGCATGTCGATTTCACGGCCGAAGTCGAACGCTCACTGCGCGTTTTAGATGGTGCCGTCGCGATTTTCTGTGCCGTCGGCGGCGTCGAACCCCAAAGCGAAACCGTCTGGCGGCAAGCGAACAAATATCACATTCCCCGGATCGCATTCGTCAACAAGATGGATCGCGCTGGCGCGAATTTCCTTAATGTTCTCGATATGATCGAAACCCGGTTGAAAGCCCATCCGGTAGCGATTGCCCTGCCGATGGGAGCCGGAGAATTATTCACCGGTGTCATTGATTTATTCACCCAGCAGGCGGTTTTATATGATGAAGCCTCACTGGGCAATCAGTATTTTTTCGCCGCAGTGCCGGACGATCTAAAAAGCATTGTAGCACAATATCGCCTAAAATTGATCGAGGAAGCCGCCAATTTTGATGACGTGATTTTCGCCAAGTATTTGAACGGTGAGGAAATCACGGCAGAAGAACTACGCCTCGGGATTCGCAAAGGTACGCTCGAGAACAAAATCGTACCGGTTTTATGCGGCTCGGCTTTTCGCAATAAAGGCGTGCAACCGCTTCTGGATGCGATTGTCAGTTTTCTGCCATCGCCATTTGATATTCCGCCGATCGAAGGAGTTAATCTGAAAGGCACGCCGATCAAACGCTATCCCAGACCGGAAGACCCGCTCAGCGCCCTGATCTTTAAGATTATGACCGATCAGCACGTCGGGCGCCTGAGTTTTATCAGAATTTACAGCGGCGCCGTCAGCAAGGGCGAAATGGTCTTTAATTCGACCATTCAAAAGAAAGAACGCATCGGCCGCCTGTTACTGATGCACGCCAACAAACGGGAAGACTGCGACATGCTGGCCGCCGGAGAAATCGGCGCGGTCGTCGGTTTGAAATACAGCTATACCGGTCACACTTTATGCGATTCCAAGAACCCGATCGTGCTCGAATCGATGGAATTTCCGGAACCGGTCATAAAAATTTCTATCGAACCGAAGAGCAAGGCCGACTCCGAAAACCTGCTCAATTCATTAAATAAATTAGCCGATGAAGATCCGACTTTCCAGATTTCAAGCGATGAGGAAACCGGCCAGATATTAGTCGCCGGAATGGGAGAATTACACCTCGAAATTCTGGTTGAGCGACTCATCAGAGAATTCAAGGTCAAAGCCCATATTGGCAAGCCGCAGGTCTCATACCGCGAAACGGTCATGAGCAAGGCGGAAGGCGAAGGGCGTTTTATCCGTCAGACCGGTAATAAAAATCAATTTGCTGTCGTAAAACTCAATGTCGTACCGGATAAAGGCATCAGCGAAGTGATCGTTGAAAATAAAATTGCCGCCGGAACACTACCCAAAGAATTCATTCCTGCCATTGAAAAAGGCGTCCGGAACTGTGTGAAAAGCGGCGTGCTGGCGGGCTATCCGTTACAGAAAGTCCGCGTCAATATTACCGGCAGTGAATACCGTGATGATGAATCCACGGAGTTGGCGTTTGAAGTCGCCGCGGCCATGGCTGTCGAAGATGCATTGAAAAAAGCGGAACCAGCTCTGCTCGAACCGATCATGGCTCTCGAAGTGGTTGTGCCGGACGAATACCTCGGCGACGTACTGAATGATTTGAATGTACGGCGCGCCGATATCGTTAGGATGGGTAAGAGAAGCGATGCCAATGTCATCGATGCGAATGTTCCTCTGAGAGAAATGTTCGGCTATGCGACTGACCTGAGATCGATTTCCCAGGGACGCGCGATATTTACGATGAAATTTTCAAATTTCGATTACTGTGACAGAAAAGTTCAAAGAGAAATCATAGAGAAAACCAGGGGTTTCACACCTCAGTTTTTAAAAAATTAAGGAGCTCTCATGGCGAAGCAACAATTTAAGCGGACGAAGCCGCATGTAAACATCGGGACGATCGGTCACGTTGATCACGGGAAGACGACGTTGACGGCGGCAATGACCATGGTATTGAACCGTCAGGGATTGGCGGAAGTCCGGACGTTT
>JAZDEI010000011.1:0-3070 GCA_043808945.1 Fidelibacterota bacterium
TCCGGTCACGCATAAATATCACGGCGCAAATTACTATTAATAAGGATGGAATGCCAAATATTTTGTCATAATTGACTCCTGCCCTTGATATTTTTGTTGCGGTTGTATATATTCATTTAAAATTATGGGAGGGTCTGGCAGTGCAGTGTGTGAAATCGCTTCCCGTTTTTAACCGTTTGGTTTCATCTTTCTATTCTCGAACGGCCGGACAATTAGCGCCAAAAAGCAACCAATAAATTCAGGCCATAGGTTATGGACAATCTACCGACGATAATTAATCTGCAAATCCGTCAAAAGTCACCGAATTCCGATGGAAATTGCCCGGATTTTACCGGTCATAAATCAAAATGAATGCTCGCAGAACAAAAGAAGGCGTTATGTCACGATCATTTTTCAGAAACGTTTTTTTACTTGGTTTAATTCCGCTTAATATTTTCGCCGCGGCTAATAAGCCGGTGAAATCACAATCGGTCACGTTCGAACCGGACTATGCTACCTTCGATGCCAATCGCATTAGCAACTGGTTCTCCAATGTAGGCGAGATTACGACATATCATGTCTATGGTAGAGCAGGTTTGGAATGGCCTGCCGGGACCGGTTTGACGGCTGTATTTCAATCCGGATTGTGGATCGCTGGAAAAGTCGATGGCGAAATCCGCACGGCCTTATCTGAATACGCCAGCGAATTCCAACCCGGTAAAATTCTGCCTGATGAAATCGCCGACGATCCGACCCTCGCCAAGTATAAGATATATTCCATCTATCGCGGCGATCAGACCAGTGACGATTATCTGAATTGGCCGGTTGCGGATGGCGCTCCGGTCGATGCTGAAGGGAAGCCGCTTTTATTGGGCGACCAAACCTATTGGTACGTCTGTAACGATATGAGTACCGAAACACATGCGCAATTAATGAACACTACGCCAATCGGTCTCGAAGCCCAGTTCACGATTTTCGGAGCCGATCATTATCAGGGTATTCAGGATGTCATGTTCGTTAAAATCCTAATGATTAACAAAGGCTCATCAACTCTCGATTCAACTTATGTCGGAATTTGGAGCGATCCGGATTTGGGAGAGGCGCATGACGATTATGTCGGATGTGATACCATTAATCAACTCGCCTACTGCTATAACCAGCGAGAATGCGACCTTTCTTATCAAACCAGAATTCCATCCGTTGGTTATCTCTTAATTCAGGGACCGCTGGTACCAGATTCAGATGGTATCGGGTATTACGATGGAAAATTACGTAGTGGTTTTTCCAATTTGAAAATGACCAACTTTTATCGTTGTCTGAAAAATGCATCGACATTTTATGATCCCGAGAATTCTTTGGAAGTTTACAATATCATGAGTGGATTAGCGCCGGACGGTCAATTAATAGTCGATCCGACTACCGGTAAATCTTCACCTTTTTGCGTGCCGGGTGATCCATTGACCGGCACTGGTTGGTACGAAGATATTTATCCGGGTGATCGCCGTTTTATATTCGCAAGTGGTCCTTTTACTTTCGCACCGGGCGACACTCAGGAAGTGATCTGTGCCGTTGTCCTCGGTCAAAGTCCGGATCGCCTGACCGGAATAAGAACTTTAAGATGTATGGCTCCCTATTTAAACCAACTTTATCAGAACAATTTCCAGATGGAAGACCTGCCACTACGGTTTGTTCACCAACCAATAACCTATCTGAACCCGGATTCGGCAGTCATTTCGATTGAAATACAACCTTCTTCGTCTACGGCGCTTGATCTTTCCAACTGTTTTCTGTATTTCTCAGAAAAATCGGACGGACCTTTTTCCCGAACAGTCCTGATAAATTCTATTGATAACTTTTATTCCGCTACCCCGGCGATCAGCGATACTCAAAAGTACCTTTATTACTATTTCAGTTTAAAAACCACTGAAAATCAGGATTATCTCTGCCCGTTCGCCACACCCTATGACATTTATAAAACCGAGATTGGCTACGACCAAACCGCACCAATTTTTACCGGGACATCTTATTCTAATGGAGATATCTTCCGCACAATTCGTCTTGCGCAACCGCTGATCCTAAAGGGTTCTCATACGGTACAGGATGCATCTCTGCTCGATTCGGTCTATTTTCAATATTCGTTAAATGGTGGAGATTGGATTGACCAGTCTTTTGATTCTTTGACTCTTGAAAGTAATTATGACACATATAACGGCTTTTATAAACACAGTATTACATGGTGGAAAAGCCTTGCTCTGCCGGGATTGCAGTATGGTGATGTAATTAAATACCGGTGTGTGGTCGTCGATAGTAGTCTTGGACAGCAGAGTGGCATTTCTCGCAATGGAATGATTATCATTTCTCGTCAGGATACAATTTTAACCGGATTGGCCAGCTCCGATTGGAATTCAGAAGGCTGGAGAAATGCCCATTATTTTTCCGGAACGTATAGTCACCTGATGCTTGCACATAATCAGAATAATTATCCGGATAATGTCAACACAACCCTGACATATAACTTGCCTGTTTCGGGCGATCAATATCAATCCATCTTCCTCTCGGTCCATGGTTTTCAGAACGTAAATTGGGGCGACAGCGTCTTTATTGAAGTAAGTCCTGATCAGCAGACCTGGTACCCCGAATTCGCTCAGACCGGAATTTTCCTGATAAGCGGCCAGATGGACGGCTGGTGGCTGAACTTTCCTTTCAAACAACTACTCACTGCCGGTACTTTTTACCTGCGGATGCGCTTTCAAAGCGACGCCAATTCCGAAGATTTACTGTATGGTTGGGGAATAGACAGTATTGTCATTTACACGGATACGACCATCACCCCGGCTGGTTGGTTCGGACTGGATTCGCTCAAACAGGCCGATACCGATGAGGTCACCCTGTCGGGTGTATTTCCCTTGCACTGGAAGACACTTACACGCGATAGCGGCGCTATCAATATCGGGATCGATTACCAATATGATGACGAGTACTGGTTTCCGCTGGTCACCGACCTCATCAATCAGGATTCTTTCCTGTGGAACACCTGGCCGCAATCCAATACGACCAACGGTCAACTCCGGATCAACGCCAGTGACGGAGT
>JAZDEI010000012.1:0-5658 GCA_043808945.1 Fidelibacterota bacterium
CTACCGACGACCTCAGGCTGGCCTTCACCGATTTTCAAAAACCATTCCGCCACAAACGACGTGTCGCGCTTCCAGTAATCCTGACTGCGGTCGATGCTATTCGCCACCGGGTAGAAAAAACTGATGCGCTGGGGAATCATGTAGCTGTGATGAAATTCCGCGCCGACGAATGGCCCGCCGACTTCGATCTTGGCATCGCCCTTGAAAGTAACTGCCAGTTCGTTATTTTCGATGCTGCTTTTTGAAGAGCAACCGGAGAAGGAGATTAAGGTTAAGGTCAAGGCTAAGGTTGAGGCTAAGGTTGAGGTTGAGAAGGAGAAGATTGACTTCGGTAATAATAAACGCGTTTTAAGCATGATTAAATTTGTATCCTCATTTTAATTTGATGCATTTCTTCACCGCCGTAAAATCGCCGGCCTGCAGCCGGAAAAAGTAAATTCCACTGCTGAAATTCCGGGCGTTCCAGATCGCAGTGTAATGTCCGGCCGGTTTATTTTCATTAACCAGTGTCTGTACCAGCCACCCGGTGAGATCGAAAATCTGTAATTTGACTATCGCTGAAGTCGGCAGATCATAGCAGATCGTCGTAATCGGATTGAAGGGATTGGGATAGTTCTGGGATAACGAAAAATAATCAGGTATCGATTTAATCCTACCTTTTGTCCCAGCAATCATTTCCCAACCGATACCTTCAGTCACCTTAACAAACTGATTCACATTTTTATTTGTAAATACTTCATTAAGTCCACTTGGCCATTTTATTATAATTGAATCAATTGCTGTGGCATCTCCCAGACCGAATCGGGCGTTTAAGCCACTTCCATTTTGTCCATAAATATCTCTCATTTGCCAAACAGAATTTCCGTTGATAGTTGATTTTACCATGACTCTTGTTCCAATTGCTGCGGCATTAGATGAAATTCCCACGCAACTTATGTTGATCCAGTGATTGTCATTTCCCCTGTTCTTGTATAAAGCATTATTTTTTGTTTGAGTCACTACTAAATCAGAACAACCATCATTATTGAAATCGGTCCAGGCGGCACCCATATTCATTTTATAAGGTGTATTTGTCAGAGATAGCCCTTTTGGAATTTTTGTAAAATTGCCTTGTCCATCATTCAGATAGACGCAATTTTCTTCAGAATAATTAGGTTTATAATTAATATTGATAGAATTAACTACCAAGAGATCTAAATCACTATCATTGTCATAATCTTCCCAGTAACCATTAAAAGAATTATTGCTATCGTTGACAACATTGCCTTCGGTCAATTCGCTAAAAGTAGCATCACCGTTATTTAAATACAGCAGATTTGGTTTACCATAAGGAGCGATGCCGTTAGCGACGAATAAATCCAGATATCCGTCGTTGTTAAAGTCAATCCAATTACACCCTTGTGAATCACATCCGTCGGAAACGATATTTTGTCCGTTTATATTAGTAAATGTTCCATCGTCATTATTCTCATATAAATCATTATCCCCAAAATTCGCGATATATAAATCCGGATCGCCATCGTTGTCGTAATCACCCCAGCAACAAGCATTTGAATTGGCCACATCATTAACAATCGCGCCTTCGATTATCTTAGTAAAGGAACCATCTCCGTTATTACGATATAGAAAATTAACACCATAGTTAGCTACAAAAAGATCGATAAATCCATCCCGGTCGTAATCTGCCCAAGCACAAGCAAACGATTTTCCACCATCATTCACGATTGCACCCTCAGTAATCTTGGTAAAATTACCGTCACCATTATTTTGAAATAACCGATTGTTTTCATCGGTTTTGTCATTTCCATTCGCAATAAATAAATCTAAAAATCCGTCGTTATTAAAATCTCCCCAGCAGGCATCAGACGATTTTCCAAGTTCATTTACAATATCTCCCGAAGGAATTGGAGTAAAATTATTATCACCGTTGTTTCGGTATAACGAATTGTACTGATCCGGTTTAATCCCAACTTTATTATATGATCCTCGTGCTATAAATAAATCTTGATAACCGTCGTTATTATAATCTCCCCAACGCGGTTTGTAGGAGTAAGGAATAGAATCTTCAACCACCGGACTTTCTAGGATCAACGAAAATCGATCAACAGTAATAAATGCTTCTTTGATATATGTGGATACCTTTGCATTCTGATCAATAACTATTAAAACAACATCATAAATTCCCTCTTCTGAATATGTGTGTTTTGGATTTTGCAGGGTACTCGTTGAATTGTCTCCAAAATTCCAGTACCAGCTCACAATGTCATTTACTCTATCGGTAGTTGAATAATCGGTGAACTGTACTACCAAAGGCGGAGCTCCAAAATTACGATCCGCCATAAACAATGCTGATAAAACCGAAAGGCTATCGGTCAGTTCAAAACCGGCATCATAAAATTGCTGCGCATTGTGTTTATTGTTAAACAGATCATCTTCATCATTGCCAAATACAAGAGCGGTCGATAAATGAACCGTCTCACCGGCTTTAAGTGAAAATGGTCCGGAGGATATGAACGATGCCGGATTCTTTTTTTGATATATTTGGGAGGAAGACAGGGATTCTGAAAATACCTTCCAAATCAATTCATCGTTAAAAAGTTCATATTCGTGTGTATTAAAAATTTTTACACCGGTCAGCATTTGATTGGAATCGGGGGTTTCCAAAAATGAATAGCCTGCATATCCAACTGGATTCCAGTTATCCGGATAGCCGTAGCCATCTCCGTCGTAAGTATATACGATATTTTTATCGCTATTAAATGATACAAAATCTGAATCCGTATCGCCAATTCCGCCTATTCCCCAATCAATATAGAATCCGACATAAGCGCTGTCATAATCATGTGTACCTTCGTTCTTTATTTCGTATATCCAAAATACTACATCTTCCAGCAATGGATGTGTTGATTGCAATGCACGAACGGAAATTTCCAGCCCCACACCTCGTCTATTATGATCATTTTGATCCGGATAAAAATTCCATTCCTCATCTGCATCGTCATCCATTACATAATAGGATTCCAAATCAATCAAGGGATTAATCAGACCTTTGCCAAAAAAACTATTCCATTGTCCAGGCCAGCCCGGATCATCCGGATCATTCATTTTATCAGGCCAATATGCCGGCCAGGTGGACGGTTTATCACTTAAAGCAATGCTTTCCTGATAAGGATTAAAATATCCAGGAAGCGGTTCAAATCCCCAATGGACACCTTCCGGCGATTCATCTACAAATTCCCGATATTGTGTTTCCAGAGGATGAATCCGATTCCCATTGTTATCGGTCGTGGCAACCGACACCATGAAAGTGATACCATCGATATAATGGTGATCATCGGTCAACCAACATCCCGTCGGTTCATTAGGATAATCTCCAATTTCACCATGATTCCAAAAAAGAGTCCTGGCTTCATTAGCGTTTAATAATCCTCGGCGTCGGTTGTATCTGTGACCGGTTTGGGCTATTAGAGTACCGGTTATCAGCAAAATGCAAAACATAATATAACAGTATTGTTTTTTAACAATCATAATCCCTCCCAATTATTAGATAAATATACGGTAATATATTAATAATTGCCCTCACTTTAATTTCACGCACTTCTTCACCGCGGTAAAGTCACCGGCATTCAGGCGAATGAGATAAATTCCCGAGCTCGCGTTGTGCGCGTTCCAGACTGCCGAATAATGTCCGGCCGGTTTATTTTCATTAACCAGTGTCTGTACCAGCCGGCCGGTGAGATCGAAAATCTGTAATTTAGCTGGAACCGTTTGGGGCAGATCATATTCGATTGTCGTAATCGGATTGAATGGGTTGGGATAATTCTGAGATAATTTGAATTCTGTGGGTGAGCTTTTTGGGTTATCCCGAATCGTACTCGGCTCTTCATATAACTTTACGATTTCACCGGCCGATAAGGCATAATCATAAATGCGGACGTCGTCCAGTGAGCCCTTAAAATTATAGGTACTGACACTGGGTAAAACCTGTCCGATCATGAGGTCAATTGTGGTCGTTTTAATCGCACCGGAAAAAGTCGCCTGGCTGGTTAAAGCGCCATTGACATACAAGAGCATATTAGTTCCGTCATAAATTCCGACCACATGATACCACTGGTTAGTCGTGATTTTCGACTGGGAATCGATGTCCTTGATCCCGGCGGTCGTTTTGACGGTCCAGCGGATTTTCTTCTCGGGAATGATGGACACTTTCCAGCGGTTTTCCCAGTTGCCGTGAGAAATTGGGTAAGACTCACGACTGGTGTACAGTTCGGCGGCGTTCATCCAGAAACTGACTGTGATCGCCTCGGTAAAATTCAGGCTGGCGTTGTTCGGTACCCGTATATTATCGGAAGTACCGTTGAAATAATAGGCACTGTTCGCATTACCAAAACGGTTAGCGACCAGATCAGCGCCGTTGACCGTGCCGTGATTGTTCAATCCACTCAAATCTTCGGCGTTTCCGGAAAACGGAAAATATACGACCGGCGCGCCGATGAGGTGACTCGATGTGTCTCCGACGGCAATTAGAATGCTGTCGGTCGCTGCGCCGCCAAATTTATCGGTCACGGTGCATTGAATATAAAAATATCCGGTCGAATCAGGCGCTTTCCAGGTCGCTAAGGTGTCAGCGGCTTCCAGTTCGCCGTATTTGGCCGACCAGTTGAAAGTCAGCGAATCGCCATCCGGATCGGAAGCGACGCAATTTAAAATCGTCGTATCCGCCGGAGCGATTCTTCGCGCCGTCGCGGTCAGACTGGAAATAGTTGGCGGCTGATTTTGGGCGGTATAAACCTGTATTTGAACACTATCGGCAACCGTTTCGTTCACGCCATCGCTCACCTGGCAGGTAATTGTTAATGTCGAGTCTTCCTCCGGTGTCGTCCAGTCGATGATAGATGAATCGATGCCAATTTCCGAACCGCCGATTTTCCACGAAAAATGGAGCGCGTCCGCGTCGTGATCAACGGCAGTGCAGTAAATCTTGTATGTCCGACCGGCTTTCAGGGCAGTCGAATCGGCCGCAATCGACTTGATGCGCGGTGGATAATTTGTCACCGTATGCCCGGAATAGTAATCGACGACAATATCGTCAATCAACATCTTTTCTTCAGCATAACGAACCGTTCCGCCGGCCGGAGTCAATACCGCCAGCACAGCGGCATCGGCTGGAACATTGATATTGGTTTCACCAGTCACTCCCGTCGCTATAAAAGTCTTGCTGACGGCATTGTATAGATCGACCGTTTGCGCTCCAACGTCCAGAACAACCGATCTCACTTCAGTATACGGATTATAGAAAAGATAACTCGGGTAGGCATCTTTCTGGAAATAATCGGTCTTGCGTAAATCGAGTTTTAAAATGCCCGCGACATTAGTCGTGTCGACGATTCCGCCAAGGATGCCGACATGCGATGAACCGTACAACGCGAAGTTGGTCGCGCCCCAACCGCCGGAAATGGCATCGCCGGTTGCAAACGGACTAACACTATTGCCAATTGCAAATTTCCGCATGGATTCATGGGCAATGTAGCCGTCAGGATCGTAAACCTTCGCCCAGGCTTCACCGTCCTGAAGACTATCCGGTAAAAACGGCGAGTAAAACAAGCGCGAGGCGTTGGCCAGGTTCAGCGCCCATTTACCGATAGCGCGGGCAAAACG
>JAZDEI010000013.1:0-3560 GCA_043808945.1 Fidelibacterota bacterium
ATCAGGAATATGGACCCGCTGAAATCGGTTTACAATGCGGCGGAGAAAAAACACTTCGATATATATAATCTCGGCCAGCGCTGCTCGCTGATTTTTGCCCGCTGGTTTCAACGTCTGCACAACGGCCAGTTGTTGGATTACAACCTCTGGATCGTTGTCGGAGTTTTGATCCTGTTATGGGTGGTCTGGTGAGATTGCTGTCTGAAATTCATAATTCTGTCTTTGACGGAGGAATAAATGCCAATTGAAACGTGGTTGATATTCATTTTAGGTTTTATGCTGATCGGTTCGATCGTAGCGCTCGAAATAAAAGATCTGCTGTCGGCTATTATTGCGATCGGGGTGGTCGGTCTGGGACTCTCGATGGCTTTTCTGCTTCTGCAGGCGCCGGATCTGGCGATCGTCCAGTTTTTATTTGAAATTTTCTCGGTTGTCATCATGGTCCGGGCTTTTATGCGGCGGGAATACCATCACGACGATCCCATTCCGGGGCGGATCGGCAAAATGGTACTGGTGATTGTCGCGCTGGCAGCCGTCTTTATCTTCAGCATCAATGTTTTCAAGGTCCTACCGCCCTTCGGTGAACCATTGATGACGACCGCGCAGTATTATCTGCAAAATGGTGCGCGGGAGACCGGTTCAGCCAATATTGTAACTTCGATCGTGCTGGATTACCGAGGCTATGATACGCTCGGCGAAGTCACGGTGCTGTTCGGAGCGGTTCTGGGGGCCCTGACCATATTACGGACCAAATCAACGGCGACCAAGGACAGGGAGGACAAACAATGAAAAATGAAACCGGTTTGACGTTGATCGCCAGAACAGTAACACGAATCAGCGTCTGGCTAATAATTTTATATGGCATCTATATCATTTTACATGGGCATCTGAGTCCCGGCGGCGGATTTGCCGGCGGTGTGGTGATCGCTTTGGCTTTTTTGAACGTCATGCTGACGTTCGGCCATGAGACCGTCACGCGCTGGCTGAATATCGAATTCATGCACGATCTGGAACCGGCGAGCGGCGCGTTGTATCTGGCAGTCGGGATTCTCGGAATCGCGGTCGGAGGTGGATTTTTAGCCAATTTTCTGAGCAAAGGCATCCTGTTCAATCTGCTCAGTTCCGGCAATATTTTGTTGCTCAATATTATCATTGGAGTCAAGGTTTCCATGGGCCTTTTTACGGTGGTTTGGGCTTTGGCGACATTCCGGCTTTTCGATGGAGGTGAGCAATGATCATTTATCTTATGTGTTTTGCATTGTTACTCGTCGGGCTGTACGGTTTGCTGACTAAACGGGATATGGTCCGAATAATCATTGCTTCCGGCATTACCGGCTATGCGGCCAATCTGATGCTGGTCCTGTTCGCCTATAAACACGGAGCGCTTTATCCGATTCTGGAGAAAGGCAAAACCGTCGGCGAGCGGGTAATGGTCGATCCTCTGCCGCAGGCATTGGTGCTGACCTCAATCGTTATCGAACTGGGCATCACAGCGATGCTGGTGGCGCTGGCGATCCGGCTGTTCGAGAAATACAAGACATTCGACATCACAAAAATCAAGAGGTTATCAGGATGATCCTCCCATTTTTCATTATAATTCCGTTGCTGGCGGCTTTTCTGATTGCATTAATTTCGGGCGACCGTGATTACTGGGCAATCATAGTTTCGGTGATCGCACTGATTTCCCTGACGGTGCTGTCCCTATTCTGTTTCAGTACGATCGGCGGCAAGATGATCGTTTACGAGATGAGTGCCTGGAAGATTCCCTACACGGTTTGCCTGACGGTGGATGCCTTTTCAGCATTTATGCTGGTAATCGTCAGCGGGATAGGGCTGACGGCGCTGATGTTTTCCATTTATTATATCCGTCACCTTTCGCCGTCCTGGAAATATTACGCGCTCTTTATGCTTTTAATAACCGGCATGAACGGTGTAATCGCGACCGGCGATCTTTTCAATCTGTTTGTATTCATGGAAATTGCCCTTTTTGCGGCGTTTGCACTGGTTTCTTACGGTAGTCGGGCGGAAGAATTTGAAGCCTCGTTCAAGTATGCGATCATGGGCTCGATTTCTTCAACATTAGTACTGGTCGGAATTGCGGTCGTATACAGCGCCACATCGACGCTGACCATGGCGGTAATTGCCCAGAGACTTCCGCAAAATCCGACGGTCATGTACTGGAGCGGCGGCATTTTCCTGGCGGCTTTCGGACTGAAAGCCGCAATTATGCCGTTTCATGCCTGGTTGCCGGATGCCCACTCGTCCGCTCCGGCGCCGATTTCTTCCATGCTGTCAGGCGTGCTGATCAAGTCGCTGGGAATATACGTTCTGATCCGGCTGTTTTATAATATTTATAATGCTCCGCCGGTTTTTCTGACGATGTTCATGGTGCTCGGCTCTGTTTCGATTCTGGTAGCGTCGTTTCTGGCCATCGGGCAGTGGGATTTGAAAAGATTGCTGGCGTATAGTAGTATCAGTCAGATTGGATTTATTCTGCTGGGCGTCGGGATCGGTACGCGCTGGGCAATTTTCGGGGCTGTCTTTCATATCCTGAATCATGCGATTTTCAAGGCCCTTTTATTTTATAATGCCGGGACGGTGGAAATGGTGCTCGGGACCCGCGATTTGCGCAAAATGGGTAACCTGACGCATATTCTGCCCTACACGACGGCGACCTCGATGGTCGGTACATTATCGGTGTCGGGCATACCGCCCTTCAACGGCTTTTTCAGCAAGCTAATCATAATCATAGCTGCTATCGCGGCCGGTCACCCGGTTTATGGCGGAATTGCGATTCTCGGTAGTCTGTTGACGCTGGTCTATTTTATGAAAGTTCAACGCTACGGATTTCACGGTGAAAACATGATCGAAATGGAAAATGTCCGGATCGGCTGGGGTATGCGGACGGCCATGATTCTACTGGCAGTGCTCTGTCTGGCGACCAGCATCCTGATAATTCCGGGCATCAAGGAAGTAACGCTCGATCCGGTCGTAGATGCGATAATGAACAAGACGGGTTACATAACCCGGGTGTTGGGGAGGTGAAAATGACAATCGCTAATCGCAGTCGCATCGTGGTGTTTGTGCTGTCATTTCTGGTCTGGCTGGCACTGACTAATATTACCGATTTGCAGGAGGTAATCGCCGGTTTGATCGTGGCTGTTCTGATCAGCCTGATTGCCGGCAAATTTTTAGTGACTACCGAAAAGAGTGCTCATCCGGTTCACCGCTTTCTGATGTGGATCGTATACATGTTCAAATTTATATGGGAGATGATTAAGGCGAATTTCAACGTGGCATATATCGTGATCAATCCCGCCCTGCCAATTCGACCGGGCATCGTGAAAATTAAAAGTCGTTTGACGAAGGATTCGGCGCTGACAGTGCTGACAAATTCGATCACGCTGACACCGGGAACGCTGACGGTCGATATCAATCCTGAGACGCATGAAATTTATATCCATTGCATAGAGGTGACCTCGACTAATGTCAACCAAAATACGCGTGATATTGGCAGTCGCTTCGAAAAGTTGATAACGGAGGTGTTTGAATGAGAACAG
>JAZDEI010000014.1:0-2298 GCA_043808945.1 Fidelibacterota bacterium
TTTCAAGCGGTGCGCGACCTGCTGGAACTGACCGGCGTGCCTTATACGATCGACAAGACTTTGGTGCGCGGATTGGATTATTACACACGCACGACCTTTGAAATTACTTCGCCATTGCTCGGCGCGCAGGATGCGATCTGCGGCGGCGGACGCTACGACCACCTGATCGAAGATCTCGGCGGCCGACCGACTCCGGGCGTGGGCGTGGCTTCCGGCATGGAACGGCTCCTGCTCGTATTGGAGCAGATCGGTGGTTTCCCGGTACCGGAACCGAATTTAGTTTACGTAATTGCTTTGGGGGAATCTGCGCGCAATGCCGGTTTCCGGCTCGTAGCCGAATTACGCCGGCAGAAAATCAACGCCCAGATGGACTTTCTGCGCCGCTCGATGAAAGCCCAACTGCGGGACGCCGACCGCGAGCAGGCTCGCCGGGTCGTGATCATCGGCGACGATGAAATCGCCCGTGGCGTCGTGATCCTGAAAAACATGAAAGACGGCGGACAAAGCGAACTGCCATTACAAACGGCGGGCGCGGAGATCGCAGTCCTGCTTGAAAAAAAACCCTTGAATTGACCGCCTTTTCCATCAATAAATATCATCAGACAGGATTGGCATGTCCTTTTTAAATCCGGGATTCCTCTGGTTATTGCCGCTGATCGGCGTTCCGCTCCTGATCCACCTGCTTGGCCGCCAGCGTTTTCAGGTCGTTGAATTCAGCACTCTGCGATTCCTGAAAAGCCTGCAGAACGACGTACTGAGACGCCTGAAAATCCGCCAAATCATTCTCCTCATTTTGCGCACGCTTTTAGTGCTGTGCCTGATCCTGATTTTCGCGCGGCCATATCGTAGCGGCCGGACACCCGGCATATTCGTCGGTAAAGGCACCAATCTCTACCTGATCATCGATAATTCGGCTTCGCTGAGCCTGAATGTCCAGGGCCGCCCGCAATTAACCAATGCCATGGAAATGATCGAAACCGCCGCGGACAAGATCGACTTCCCCGTTAATCTGAACCTGATTCTCAGCACGCGTCCCGACCGGATCGAACACCGCACAATCGTCTCCGGGAAAGCGGAATTAGTCCAGGAATTGGCCGGCATTAAAACGACCGAATACGGCGGACGATTAATACCCGCCCTGCGCACCGCTGTCGGTGACATCAGTGCCAACCACGACGCAAACGGCGTTATCTGGTTAGCCAGTGATTTCCAGCGCAGTAACTGGAGCGCCGGGACACAGACTGTTAAAAATTTATGGGAAAATATTCACGCCAATAAAATCCGGCTCGTGCTTTTTCCGGTCGCGGCCCCGGCCGAAAATACGGCGCTCGGCGAGTTAATCTTTACCGAGCAGATTCAGGCCAAAGACAAATCCGTTACGTTGAAAATCCTGGCCGAAAATTGGCGGACGAATGCACAGGAATGCCCGGTATCGCTGTTCATCGAGAACGAACGCGTCGGGCAAGCCCTGATCAACCTGCCGCCCGGCAAGCGCAGTGAAGCAACATTTGAATTCGTGCCTTTAGCAACCGGCGCTTTGAGCGGTTACCTGCAAACCGATGACGACGATCTGACCGCCGACAACCGGCGCTTTTTCGTGCTCAACATTCCCGCCGTCATCCGCATCCTGGTAGTCGGCGAGCAACCAACCGACGGCAATTACATTGTAAAGGCCCTGGATGCCAGTCCGGCCCAAACCATCACAAGCCGATTCGTCACCGCTGATTATTTCGGCAACGAGAATCTCGCGCAATACGACGGTCTGATCTTCAGCAATGTCTCCCGGCTGAGCGGCGCTAATCAAAGCGCACTGGCAGACTATTTGAGTAACGGCGGCGGCGTTCTGCTGTTCGTCGACCGGAATTGCACTCCGGAGGATTTTAATGCACTTTGGGCCGATCGTTTTGGCGTCCCGCACTGGCATGGGACGCGGCGCGGTTCCGATGCCACTTACCTGAGTGTCGGCCGCTTCAAAACCGACCACCCAATTTTCCGGGAACTCTGGCCGAAAGATGAGATACCGGCCGGCAGTCCACGTTTCTTCAACGTGCCGGGCTTCGTCTGCGGCGCACAGCATACGGTTCTGATGTCATTCGACGACGGCACTCCCCTGCTGATCGAAACGAAGCAGGCGACCGGGCGCTGTGTACTGATGGCCACCGTTCCGCACGGTGAATGGACCGATCTGCCGTTCTCCGGTTTTTTCCCGGCGGTACTGAACCGCTTGGTGCTGTACATTTCCGGTGGCGCGCAACAGCCGGTGAATTATGCGACCGGCGATACATTGAGTCTGAATAA
>JAZDEI010000015.1:0-10447 GCA_043808945.1 Fidelibacterota bacterium
AATTGGCTTTTGGTTTATGACGTGAGAATTTGTAATTTCACGCCGATTTTGAAGAATGCTAAGCTCCATATTTTCATTTTACTTTTTCTTTTCGTCTGCCAATCTCTGCTTCCCGAACAACTTATCATAAAAACGCCCCGCCCACAACCCGGCGTTAAAATTAAAGTGATAACTCCGGAGGAAGGCACCTATATTTCCGTTCAGGATTTTGCCCGGGCGCTCGGACTGAGGACTTATTATCGCCCGGAAACCGGCAAAATCGTTTTGTTTTTCGCGGGATCGTCTGTTAAAATTTCCGTCAATAGTTCATTCATTATGTTCGACTCCCGGATGATGCAAATCCATCGTCCGGCGATACTGGTCTATCGCGACATTTTTATTCCGGCGCGACCATTTTTAAATTTGCTGAAACAGTTTGTTCTGCCGGATCTGAATTACATGATCGCGGCCGGAGAACAGCAATATACTTTACTAGAATCGACGGTACCTTTGACGGAGCCGGTCTCAGAAATCGCATCATCATCCGGCTCCATTACACCGACCGATCGAAGTGCCATCACCGATATCCAGTTCGAAAATAGACAGAACGGATTGACGTTGAAGATCAGCACCAGTGGAATTTTCAAAGATGCCGACTTCTCATCGTTTTTTCGGGGCGATGATTGGCTATACCTGACGATTATGGGGGCCACGTGTGATTCGGCAGCCCTGTCGCGGCTCAATCCGACGCCGTCAGTTGCTTCGCTGGAGGCCATTCCCCTCGGCAAGTCTGTCCAGATTACCCTGAGATTGAAACAAAAATACGATAAAGCCAGTATTCATTACGACGAGCGGAGCGGTAAAATTCTTGTTTCTCTGAATCTGCCGCTGAATGATGCAACCATGAAGAAGATCGAAGATGTTAAAAATTCCTGGATCATGGATACCATCGTACTCGATGCCGGACACGGCGGCAAAGACCCCGGCGCGCCGGGTCACTGGGGTAATCTGCACGAAAAAGACATTGTGCTGGACATCGCTCTGCGTCTTGGAAAATTACTCGAACAACGCAAGGATTTGAAAGTCGTCTATACCAGAGAGACAGATGAGTTCATTCCATTATGGAAACGCACCCGAATCGCTAACGACGTGGCTGGCAAGCTTTTCGTCAGCCTGCATATCAATGCTCTGCCGGTCAAAAATCAGGGTAATGCCGAAGGAATCGAGCTTTATCTGCAAAACCCGACGATTCGTTCGAAAGAAGCCATCGAGGTTGCCCGCCTGGAAAATGAAGTTATCCAACTGGAAACCGGCGAAGACAAGGTGAAATATAAGGACTACGATAATCCCTCTCATATTCTGGCGAATCTGGTTTTCAATACTTATCTGCACGACAGCGAAAAATTCGCTGAAATCCTTTCTCGCCAGGTATCTTCAAATGTACCACAGAAAAACCGGGGCGTTAAACAGGCCAACCTCTTTGTCCTGGTCGGGGCTTCAATGCCCAACCTGTTATGTGAATTCGGCTATAACGACAACCGCGCCGATGCGAAAAAACTGAACGATCCCGCGCATCGCCAGAAAATCGCACTGGCTCTTTATAAAAGCATTATAGAATTTAAGGAGTACTGTGACAGATCAGTGGCCCAAAACAAATGACAGCCGGAATCTGCCGATCGGCGTTTTTGATTCCGGCCTGGGCGGTTTGACCGTCGTAAAGCAACTTATCCGCCAGTTGCCCCATGAACAAATTATCTACTTCGGAGACACGGCCCGCGTCCCTTATGGCAGTAAAAGCGTCGAGACCGTCCAGAAATTCT
The DNA here is from genome assembly GCA_043808945.1 of Fidelibacterota bacterium. Classification (GTDB taxonomy): domain Bacteria; phylum Fidelibacterota; class UBA2242; order UBA2242; family UBA2242; genus JAGNGI01. Next base: position 1,800 of record JAZDEI010000015.1, read on the forward strand.
CTTTACAAATCGCCAATTTCCTGGCCGAGCGCGGCGTAAAAATGATTGTTGTGGCTTGCAATACCGCTTCCAGTGTCGCCCTGGAAATGTTACAAAATCACTTCGATTTGCCGATCATCGGCGTGATTGAACCCGGCGCCAAATCGGCTCTGGCTGTTTCAACCGGTAAAAAAATCGGCGTGATCGGTACGACCGCCACCATTAATTCCGGTAAATACAGTGAAATTTTAAGCAGCTTTGATCGGGATGTGCAGGTTTTTGCCCAGGCTTGCCCGCTCTTCGTTCCGCTGGTCGAAGAGGGCTGGATCGACTCGCCGGTCACAGTAATTATTGCGCATGAATATCTGAAAAACCTGGTGGACCAGGAAATCGACACCCTGATTCTCGGGTGCACTCATTATCCCATCATCAAAGACGTTATTCAACGGGTTGTCGACGGAAATATCCGGATTATCGATACCGCCATCGAGACCGCCAATCAGGTGCGCCGGATTCTTGAGCAACGCAATCTTTTAACCGAGCACCCGGCTCCGCCAAATCACCGGTTTTTCGTCAGCGATCTACCACAAAAATTCGGGGAGATCGCCGAGCGTTTTCTGGGCGAACCGCTCCCCAACGTCGAACACATTTCCCTGACCGACTCTCTTTAAATGCAAACGGCTCCGGACGCAGTGAACGTCCAACCCGAATTAGGTTATCTCTACTCTTTAACCGATCGTGGTATCAAACCGGGTCTTGAGCGTATTCAAAAACTGCTGGCGGGATTGGATAATCCCCAAAACAGTTATAAAACAATCCATGTCGCCGGTACAAACGGCAAGGGTTCCACCAGTGTCATAATCGCCGGTATTCTGCGTGCCGCCGGATTCCGGGTCGGATTGTATACATCGCCGCATTTGATCCGTTTCAATGAGCGCATCCGGGTCGATTCACAGCTGATCGGTGACGATTATATCGTCAGATTTTTACAACTTTGGCGGGTATTGATCGACCGCTTTGACTGCTCGTTTTTCGAGGCGACGACCGCACTCGCAATGGATTTTTTTAGAAGCGCAAAGGTTGATTACGCCATAATGGAAACCGGAATGGGCGGGCGTTTCGATGCAACCAATGTCGGCCGTCCGGAAGTCAGCGTCATCACTCCGATCGGCCGGGATCATCAGGAATTCCTGGGAACCCGGCTTGCGCAAATCGCCTTTGAAAAAGCCGGCATCGCTAAAGAAGGTGTGCCGTGCGTTCTGGCCAAACAAACACCGCGGATTCATACATTCCTGACAAAAGAGGTTCGTCTGCGCGGCGCCAGTCCTTTTTATGCACCCGAATTATGCCGCACCTCGATAACCGGACAATTTCCGGATCACCAGGAATTAAACCTGACTGTCGGCGATCTGGTGGTCGCTGCAGTGCGCTTTCCATTGATTGGCGCACATCAGCTGGTAAACCTTCAGGCGGCTGTAACAGCCGTTTCGCTTTTAAAGCCCGTTTGTTTCAATCGTGAAATTCTCACGGGCGGAATCGGCGCTGTTGTTTGGCCTGGCCGACTGCAGATTCTAAGGCAAAAACCGCTGATATATTACGATGTTGGGCATAATCAGCATGGCATCCGGCAGGCTGTCCGCACGCTGGTCAAGCTTTTTCCGGGTCAGTCAATTCACGTGATGCTGGCGCTGGGTAGTCAGAAGAAATTCGAACGCATTGGCGAAATCCTGCGACCGTTAAACGGCGAAGTCTTTTTGACCGAAATCCCGGGCCATCCGTCGCTCGCGGCTGAACGCCTGGGACACAACATTCGGCAAACGATTTCCCCGTCTCGTCTGCACATTGAGAAGAATCCGCAGCGATTCCTGACCGACCTGACGGCCCGTCTTGAACCGGATGAAATTCTACTGATAATCGGCAGTCATTATCTCGGGCCTTCGGTATTGCCTTTCTTCTCCGGCAATCATTTAACATAAAAATTATATTTGACATCCAGCGATTGCTATTTAAATTAGCGGCACGTATTGACAGTTATACCCGCATTTTTTGACCTACCTTTCTAATTATCGACTCGTTTACAACCCTCTAAACAATAAGGAAAAAAATATGGAAAACGATTGGACTATTGCAACCTTGCAAGCCATGAAAATCAAGGAACTGACCGACCTTGCCATCCGGCTGGAAATTCCGGAAACGGTCGGCCTGAAAAAACTGGACCTGATTCATAAGATCCTTGAAACCAGTGCCCAGAAAGAGGGCAAGATATTTGCCCGCGGCGTTCTTCAGGTCATGGACGAAGGTTTTGGTTTTCTGCGTTCGGAAGAATTGAGCTATCTGCCCGGTCCCGATGACGTTTACATTTCCCCTTCTCAAATCAAGCGGTTCGGCCTGCGTACCGGCCACATTGTTTCCGGCCAAATCCGCCCGCCAAAAGATAACGAGCGCTTTTTTGCGCTTTTGCGGGTGGATGCGGTCAATATGATGGAACCGGAAGAGGTCAAGTCCCGCAAGGTCTTCGATTCACTGACGCCTTTGTATCCGCAGAGCCGTATCCAGTTGGAGACCGATTATAAAAATATCTCTATGCGCATTATGGATTTGCTCTGTCCGATCGGAAAGGGGCAATGAGGATTGATCGTTGCCCAGCCCAAAACCGGAAAAACCACCCTGCTTCAGCAAATCGCCAACAGCATTACCACCAATCACCCCGAAATTACTCTGATGGTACTGTTGATCGACGAAAGGCCGGAGGAAGTTACCGATATGGAACGCTCCGTCAAGGCCGAGGTCATCAGTTCGACTTTCGACGAACCGCCGGAGCGCCATGTTCAGGTCGCCGATATGGTGTTAGAAAAAGCCAAGCGGATGGTTGAGCTGGGTTATCACGTCGTGATTTTGTTGGACAGCATTACCCGCCTCGGGCGGGCGCACAACGCCGTTATTCCACACAGCGGTAAGATTCTGTCCGGCGGTATCGATGCCAATGCTCTGCACCGGCCGAAACGTTTTTTCGGTTCGGCCCGTAATATCGAAGACGGCGGTAGTCTGACAATTATCGCGACCGCATTGATCGACACCGGTTCACGTATGGATGATGTCATTTTCGAAGAGTTCAAGGGCACCGGCAACATGGAATTGGTATTAGACCGTCGCTTAAGCGATCGGCGCGTTTTCCCATCAATAGACGTCAACCGTTCCGGCACGCGTAAAGAGGAGCTTCTGCTGTCCGCGGCCGAGCTGGCGCGAGTCTGGATTCTGCGCAAATTATTGAGTGAAATGACGCCGATTGAAGCGATGGAATTCCTGACCGACCGCATGAATCGCTCAAAGAGCAATCGTGAGTTTATGAAGTCTATGAATCAGTAAACGGCGTTTTCCACGCCAATCTCCGGATCAAAGACTATTTTCATTTTGTCCGGCGTATTGACATTCTGGTCGGAAATACTTTAAATTTGACGGCTTTTTCAGAATTGCGATTTTTCCCGGACCCGCTCCGGAGCTACTAACCTCCTGCGGGAGTATTATAGATGGTGGGTGTAGCTCAGTTTGGTAGAGCGACAGGTTGTGGCCCTGTTGGCCGCGGGTTCAAGTCCCGTCACTCACCCGCTTATTTAAATGGCGCTATCGTCTAGTGGTTAGGACATCACGCTTTCAATGTGGTAACCGGAGTTCAATTCTCCGTAGCGCTACAAATCAGCCTGTCAATATTTTTTGTTTTGTCTATTGTGCTTCCGAATCCTGCATTTCAGATTCTATTGTTCATAATGTTGCCATTTGGCAATTTCCCGACGGACAACCAGTATTTTTTCCGATCTCGGGCGGCCGGTTTAATTCACTTCCGTCCGGAATAGTTGCGTTCTCTCCATTTATTTATTGAAAATAATTAAAAAAGGATGTATTATTTTAACGAAATGAAAAACCTTCGCCCATTTAATAAAAACCGATTTTGGCATAAGGAATCACAGTAGTGACGGTCGAGAAGAATAGTCGTTCGCCATTAGTTGCCCGTTTGATTTCTGCAATTTTGCATCCGTTGATCGTGGCGCCCGTGACATTTGTGATCTTATTATGTCATACCGAAATCGGTCGCAAAAAAATGGTTCTGTTTTTCGGATTGGTAATAATAGCAATTGTTGTAGTACCACTGCTTTCGGTCGTTCATCTGAAAAGACGTGGGCGGACCGCCAGTCTGGACGTACCCGAAAGAGCCAATCGTATCAATCCTTTTCTGATCAGCATTCTGGGCTATTTTATTGTCTGGGCGCTCTTAAAATTGACCGGCGCACCACAGCCGGTTACGGTGCTGATGTGGATTTACACCACGAACACTGCCATTGCTACCTTCATTACTCATTACTGGAAAATCAGCATACATGGCATGGCGCTGGGTGGGCCGATTGCCGCTCTGGGCTGGGTGGTCTCGCCAGGCTTTTATTGGGTGGCAATTGCGGCACCACTCATAGTCTATTCCCGGGTAAAATTAAAGGCTCATTCGATAGCCCAGGTAATTTGCGGCTTCCTGTTAGGATTTTTACTGACATTAATTCAACTTGCGATTATTTTATGAAAAAAAATGATGTGCTTGCGGTCATTCTCGGTGGCGGAAAAGGTTCCCGTCTATATCCCTTGACCAAATACCGGGCCAAACCGGCCGTGCCATTCGGCGGAAAATTCCGAATTATTGATGTCTCGATTAGCAACTGCCTCAACAGCGGCGTTAATAAAATCTACATCCTGACCCAGTTCAACACCCATTCGCTGCACCGCCATATTTACAGCACCTACCGTTTAAGTCCATTTAGCGACGGGTTTGTCGAAATTTTAGCCGCCCAGCAGACTATGGATAACACCGATTGGTATCAGGGCACGGCCGATGCCGTGCGCAAAAACCTTTCTTTCATCACGGAAATCGAAACCGAGTACACGATAATTCTATCGGGTGATCATTTGTATCGCATGGATTACCGCTCGTTTTTAAATCATCATATCCAGAACCGGGCTGACATTACCGTGGCCGTCAAACCGGTTTCGCGGTCAGAGGCCAGCCAGTTTGGGATTCTGCAGACCGACGACCGTTGCCGTATGGTAAGATTTGTCGAAAAACCCGGGCCGGAGGTTTTGGACGGGTTGCAATCACCCGGTATGCCGGATGCGACTCCGTTTCTGGCGTCTATGGGTATCTACATATTTGCGACCAAGACATTACTGAAAATTCTGGAGCAAAATCCCAGCGATGATTTCGGAAAGCACATCATTCCATCGGCCATTGACACCTTCAATATCTGCACCTATCAATTCGATGGCTACTGGCGGGATATCGGTACAATCGAATCATTTTACTCAGCTAACCTGGAATTAGCGACGCTTCATCCGCCTTTTCCGATGTACATAGAGCAATCGCCGATCTATACCCGCGCCCGCTCCTTACCCGGTTCACGCCTGAAAGATTGTCACCTCAGCCAGGCTCTGCTGGCCGATGGTTGCTATATTGCTGGAAGCCGTATCAGTAATACCGTTGTCGGGATCCGGACAATTATCCGGAAAGATACGACCATCGACGACTGCGTCATTATGGGCGCCGATTATTTTGAACAGACTCCGCCGGAAGGATTGCCGCCGCTCGGCATCGGTCACAATTGCGTCATTAAAAAAGCCATAATTGATAAAAACGCCAGGATTTGTGACAATGTCCGGATCGTCAATCAGGCCAATCTCGGCGAATTTGACTGCGATTCTTATTCGATCCGGGAGGGAATTGTAGTCATTCCCAAAAACACCGTGATCCCGGAGGGAACGATCATATAAAAAGGAACCTGTAATGTTTAGAAATTACGATCCCAATCAGGTGCCGCTTTTTCCCGATCTTTTCGAAGACCTTTATCTGCCGCCGATCAACACATTGCCGGAATTCAATCAGGAGATCGAAAACTTTATCAGAATTGCCGACCTCGGCGCGTTGATCGACCTGAACATTCACGGCCTGGAAAAAACCTATTCCCTGCGGCTGAGCGAATTGCAAATCCCGGGGCGGTTGCTCAGAGACGATGCCCGGATTTCCTCACCGGTATTCAATCTCTTCCCGGATGAAATCCGCCGGCGCCTTTTACGTTTCCGTTACGAAATCAAATCTTTTTTCAACAATCAGAACAGCATCAAGGCGCCTAACGGCTACTTCCTGTTTCGCAACCAATTCCATCATTGGGAAAATTTTCGGAACCAATTTTACCAGAACTTAGTCGACCAATTGCAAAGCAGTATCGGCCCGCAGCGATACCACAAATTTTTCGAAACCTGTTTCCAAAGCGGATTGAATTGGCTGAGCGCTCAACTTCTTCCCGATCCGCCCTATGTTTTGCAATTTGCCAATCTGCGGGAAATCGACCAGCGGCGCAAGACGCTTCACAAGTCCGGCGCGACCCCGTTACAATTATTACCCGACGAACCGGAATATCTGTTGAATTGCCTCGTTTTAAAAACCATGCACCTTCCGATTTCGCTTGCTCAATTTCTGAAAGGCGTTGCGGTCACGTCAACTTTTAATACTATCCATCTCAATTATCTGAAAGATGTCAAAATCGAAACCCTGCGGGATATTAAACATCTGCTGGAGTCAATTGCCCGCCAATCTACCTGATGACTATTCCCTCAAAAAATCGCTCGCATTCTGCCGACGAAATGGTAGCCACTCAGATTATCGCCCGAAATATTAAAGATCAACTGATAACCACCGTTTTTCAGCGGATTCCGCGCCATCTTTTCGTTGGAGCCAATGAACAATCTCTGGCTTATGAAGACCAGCCCCTTCCAATCGGCTATGGTCAGACTATTTCCCAACCCTATATCGTCGCGCTTATGATTGCGGTCATGCAAATCGACCGCTCGGCGCGGGTGCTTGAGATCGGTACCGGCAGTGGTTACGAGACCGCTATTTTGGCGCATTTGGCCGGAGAAATTTATACTATCGAGCGCATTCGGGCGCTGTCTCTGCGGGCGCAGAAAGTTCTCTCCGGTCTCGGTCTGATGAATATCACTTATCAAATCGGCAACGGTTGTCTTGGTTGGCCGGAATATGCGCCGTTCAGCCATATCATCGTCACAGCCGCCAGCGCTGAAATTCCACCGGCTTTAACCGAACAGATCGCCCTCGGCGGCAAATTACTGATTCCACTGGGCGCGCCCGATAGCAGCCAGGAACTGACTCTGATTGAAAAAACGCCCCTCGGTTTGAAGAGCAGTCCAATTTTACCGGTCAGGTTCGTGCCGCTGATCGATAACGACACTTTTAGCAATAAACCACAACAAAATTCAGGTGATTAATTTATGAAAGAATGGGATCGAGAACTGTTTGAAGAATTCGTCAGCCAAATCGAAACTATCTCGCGCGGCGAATATAATGCGGACTCTTTCAAAAAATTCATGCGCATCGGCGCACCCAATTCACTGCGCCAGCTGGCGACGGTGCTGGACAACCTTTTCCGGCTGTTTGAAACGCGCGAGGTCCATCTGAAAATGGCAATCGATGAATTGAAAAGCGCCCGGACGGAACTCCAGGAATTGAACTCCTTGCTCGATACGCGTGTTCAGGAACGCACCCACGCGCTTGAAGAGGCCAACCGCCAGCTCGAATCGCTTTCGACCACCGATGCCCTGACAGGTATCAACAACCGTCGCAATTTTGACCAGGAACTAAAGCGTGAAATCGCCCGCAGTATCCGCTACGATTCACCCCTTAGCCTGCTGATGCTCGACATCGACCTTTTCAAAAAAATCAATGACACCTATGGCCACCTCTTCGGCGACGAAGTTCTGAAAATGATCGGCCAGATTTTACAGAAAAGCCTGCGTAAACATGATATTTGTGCCCGCTACGGCGGCGAAGAATTCGTGGTTTTACTGCCGGAAACGACTGCCCGGGAAGCTCTTATCGCCGCCGAAAAAATCCGCACCTTCGTCGCCGGCCAGAAAATATCTTTCGAGCAGGCCGTCAGCAGTGTAACGCTCTCGGCCGGGGTTGCGCAGTTTAATGCCGCCAGTATGCCGGAGGATAAAAAACTGATCGACGCCGCCGATAAAGCAATGTACGAAGCCAAACGCAGCGGACGTAATAAATCGGTAATATTCCAGGAATGATTTCAGAACGCCTTTTCATGTCAGGCGGCCGACCAAATAAAAATTTGAAATTTGGGACTGATTATACGTATATTCCGCCCCGGTATGAATATTAGTTTGCCTGCATGAGAATTTTCCCGTCCGCTCTGGCTATCAGCCTCCTCCTTCAAACCGCAATTTCCCAGGATTATCTCTGGCCGACCAATGCCAGTCATTTGCTTAGCTCGACTTTCGGGGAATACCGTACCAATCATTTGCATTCCGGGCTGGACATTAAAACCAATCAGCGTACTGGCTACCCGGTTTTTGCCATTGAAAGCGGGTATATCCAGACTCTCCGGGCCTCATATAACGGCTTCGGTAAAGTGATTTACCAGCGAATCGATGATGGTAATATTGCCGTCTATGCCCATCTCGACAATTACTCTGACCGGCTGTTGGCTTTGATCAAAGACGAACAGGAGCGTCAGAAACGCTTCCGGGTTGAAATCAATTTGCCGAAAGACGAACTGCGGGTCGAGAAAGGTGAAATCATCGGCTATACCGGCGACTCCGGGACG
>JAZDEI010000016.1:0-13956 GCA_043808945.1 Fidelibacterota bacterium
ACGGGATCGGTGGTCGTTCCGGCCACATCCGAAACGATCGAGACACTCTGGCGCGTCAGGGCGTTCATCAGGGCGGATTTACCGACATTGCGGCGGCCGAAAATTCCGATCTGGAGACGATTACTCTTGGGAGTACTTTGCATTTGGTTTCCTTTTTTTCGCCATTAAGACACTAAGAACAAAAAAAATAATTTGATGTTTTTTTTAAAATTGGAAATGCTTGTTGCAATGCTCTGCGTTGCGACATTTGGAAATATTTCTTATAGAAATAAAAAAGAAAACTCTGTGTTTTCTGCGGTGTAATTATCATTTAAAAGACCGAACCTGTTTGGAACCGAGACGATTGACCCGCTCCGGCGAGATCGATTCCTCGAATTCGGCCGCGCTCATCAGATTTTGTTCGAGCACAACTTGCCGGATCGTTTTGTTCTCGGTTTTGGCCAGTTGCGCTATCGCTTCTGCTTTTTCGTAACCGATTACATCAACCAGCGCAGTGACAAGCGCTGTTGAGGATTCCACGCCTTGCCGGCAATGTTCGGCATTGGCAGTAAAACCATCCACGCAATTCTGCCGGAAAATGCGGACGGCGTTTGCGGCAAGTTCCAGACTGCCGAGCAAGTTCTCTGCGACTAACGGCAGGAAAGCATTCAATTCCAGGTTGCCCGACGCACAGGCCATAGTAAGCGCCTGATCGTTCACCATGATTTGAATGGCGGCCTGCATCACAGCTTCCGGAATGACCGGGTTAACCTTATTTGGCATGATCGACGACCCGGCCTGGCGCGGCGGTAAATTGATTTCCTGCAAGGCCGACGATCCCAGCCAGCGCAGATCGTTGGCGCATTTGAACAGGTTGACGGCGCAGGCTTTCAGGATACCACTGACTTCGACAAATACGTCAGCATTTTGGGTGGCTTCGGCCAGATTCTCAGCACGGGCCAATCCAATCCCGGTAATGATTTTGAGATTTTCGACTACCTTGAAAATGTAATCGCGTGGCGCGGTGATGCCTGTGCCTATGGCGGTTCCGCCCAGATTTACTACCCGCAGACGTTCCTCGCATTTGTAAATCCGCCAGCGGTCGCGTGCAAAGGCTTCGGCATAGGCACCCATTTCACGCCCCAGAGTCGTCAGAACGGCATCCTGTAATTCCGTCCGCCCGACCTTGACGACGTCCGCGAATTCCGATTCTTTACGCTGGAATGTCTCCGTCAGTGCAATAATTTCCTGCTCCAGCGCGCGGAATAAAGTGATTGCGGCGATTTTTAACGCCGTCGGATAAGTGTCGTTGGTCGATTGATGCAGGTTGACGTGCCCGAGCGGATGGATTATGTCGTACGAACCGGGCTTTTCGCCGAGAATCTGCAAGGCGCGGTTGGCGATGACTTCGTTAATGTTCATATTAGTTGAAGTTCCGGCCCCGCCCTGTAAAGCATCGACGACGATCCAATCGGTTAACTCATCATCCAGCATTTCCTGCGCGGCGACGATAATAACATCCGCGATTTTCTCAGGTAAATATCCCAGCGCATGATTAGTTTGCGCACAGGCCAGTTTAACCGCTCCGAAAGCCCGGATCAATGTCCGGCGCGGCGGTCGGTTCGTCAATGGAAAATTTTCCATAGCTCGCAGGGTGTGAATGCCCCACAACACTTCTTCGGGAATTTCACGAGTCCCGATCAAATCCTTTTCAATCCGGTGTTTTGCTGTTTTATTCATTTTCCGTTTCCATTAATATTTGCTTGATGGTTTGCAGAATTTCTTCCATTAACCTATCGTCGATATTGTTATTCTGCTCATAGAAGATTCCATATTGAGGGCTTAACTGTCGGCTAACCGGGACAAATGCCAGTGTTCTGTCGCCAGCTACATACGACCAGCGCTTACCGAAAATCCGGCAAAAGTTGACGCGCAAACCGTACTCTTTCTGCAATAATCGGGTGATTGCATTCAACCTGGCCGGCAGATCGGTCGTATTTTCGGTGGCGTGTAATATTTTATCAGATATAGACATCGCGTTTGCCATTGGCGACCTGCTCGTACATTTTTCTAAAAGTTTCCAGAAGTTGTCCCTTCTTGAAGAATGGCATGGCGTTAATTGCATCGATCTCCTTGCGGATCAGCTCCTCGCCGATGGCTTTGGTTTCCGGGGATGCGTAATCGTCGAGATATTCGCGGAAGGTCAGGACGGCGTTGGCTTTACAGAATTTGCCCTCGACGCAACCCTTCAGCAAACCCATAATCTTGTCACCGGTACGCCCGCAACGATAGCCGGCCGTGCAAAAGGAAGTGATCATGCCCTCTTTCGCCAATTCGCGCACAACCTCGTCGAGACTGCGCGTGTCGCCAAGTGTAAATTGCTGTTCATCGACCTGCTGGGTATCTTTCTGCCTTGCGGAAAAAGCATTTAAAGCCGCCGTGTAGCCGCCGACGCCGATGCGCGTGGAAGCATCAGTCTGCGTGCATCCGACCTGAATTACCTCGCGACGCATGGCCGCGTTTTCACGCGCTGTCACGATCAATCCGCTATAAGGCACCGATAATCGCAGAACCGTCACCAATTTCTTGAAATCCGCATCGCCGACCTGCCAGCGGGAATTGCGGCTCAGATATGAACCGCTGGCCGGAGTCATGCGGGGAAACGAGATCGTATGCGGTCCAATCCCGAATTGGCGCTCCAGATCGATGGTATGATAAAGCAGTCCCATGACTTCGAAACGCCAGTCGTACAGTCCAAAGAGAGCGCCGATTGCGACATCATCAATCCCGGCATCCATCGCGCGATGCAGGGCGTACAGCCGCCAGCGATAATTGCCTTTGACAGTCTTGGCCGGATGAACTGTCGCGTAGGTTGGTTTGTGATAAGTTTCCTGGAAAACCTGATAAGTGCCGATCCCGACTTCCCAGAGTTTCTTCAGATCGGCGATGCTCATCGGCGCGGCGTTGATGTTGACCCGACGGATCGAACTGTAACCGCTTTTAACCGGGACTTTGACATCGTAAATCGTTCTGATTGTATCCGCAATGTAATCGGCTGACGATATCGGATGCTCGCCGTAGACGACAATCATGCGTTTGTGACCTTCATTAATGACAGCAACGGCCTCCTGCCGGACTTCGTCCATCGTTAAAATACGCCGTTTTTCATCATCGTTTTCGTAGCGGAAACCGCAGTAGGCGCAATTATTGACGCACAGGTTACTGCAATATAACGGAGCGAAAAAGACAATGCGGTTGTCATAGACTTTGCGTTTGACTTCCAGACCCGCCGCGTACATCTCATTCCACAGGTCATCGTCGGTCACATTCAACAGCGTTGCTGTTTCTTCCGGTTCGAGGCGCTCGATCTGCAGAGCCCTGGCGATTATCTCCCGCACCCGCGCTTTATCGGGATTTATGCTGATCGCCAGTTGTCTGATAATCCGGTCATCATCGATAAAATCCTGACCATCGATCAGGTATTTTTCGATTTCATCCGGTTTGATGACATTCTGTTTCCACTCATTCACTTTAACACTTTCCATCTATTCTCCAGTCATTAATATTTTTTATATAATTTCCAGGTCATTCTTGCGGCGGGCAATGTTCGGCGAAATGCCCTTGCTGAATGATCGACGATATCCGGCGTCGGTGATCAATTTCAGAACGGCGTCAATTGAATGTTCCGAGTCGTCCGCATCGTTATTTTTACCAGGATAAATGTTGTATAGTTTTTTAACCCGCTCCGGCGTTATCGACGGCATTATCACGTTCATGCCGGTTTTCAGGGCGGTCAATCGCGCACCGGGCGAGGCACATTCCATCGCACTGGTCGACGGCATATTGGCATACGGATTCATAATGCGAACCAGCGCCAGTGTCCGTAAAGTCATTTCAATCTGGCCGTCCGGCGCATCTCTTAGCGGCGTCTGCGGATGGGCGATGAACGGGCCGATGCCGATCATATCGAGGTCGAGTTCCGTCAGCCGGATAATGGCTTCCGCCAGGTAATCGAGAGTTTCGCCGGGCAGTCCAACCATTATCCCGGAACCGACTTCATAATCCAGTTCCCGTAAATTCCACAGACATTCCAGCCGGTCTTGCCAACGTCTTTCCGGCCGCAGGTCGCGATAATTTTTCTCGTTCCAGGTTTCGATGCGCAGTAAATACCGGTTGGCGCCGGCCTCCCGCCAGAGGCGAAATATTTCGAGGCTTTGTTCACCGAGCGAAAGGGTAACCGCCACATCATATCCGGCGACGATTTCACTAATAAGGTTCGCGATCCATTCTGCAGAAAAAAAGGGGTCTTCCCCGCCCTGTAAAACGATCGTCGGGATTTGTGCTTTGGTCGCCCGGTTCACGGCGGATAAAATCTCCGCCCGACTCAGCCGGTAGCGGGTGACTGCCCGATTTGGCCGCCGCAGTCCGCAGTACAGGCAATTTTGACGACAATGATTCGTAAACTCGATGATACCGCGCAGATAAATTTCGTCGCCGAAAATTGCCCGCCGGACACGCTCCGCCTCGCTGAAAAGCCAGGAGTCATTTTTGCCCTGAAGGTATTCTATGATTTCGGATTTATTCATTGTCATACGATTGTCATTCATTGTCATTCAATAGTCACACAGTAGTCATTCAATAGTCATTTGGGCATACAATTTGAAATTTGACATTTGCAATTTGAATTTTGAAATTTCCAATCTCAAACTTTCAGCGTACTGGCTTTGACATTCACCGACGGAATCTGGCCGAGTTTGCCGGTCAAAGCGCCAAGTTCATCGGTGGTCATTTTTAAAATCAGGAAGATGATCGCCACGTTTCGGTCAGGCATCGGGTAACCGACGCGGAGTAATATTTCCGTCGCATATTGATGCAATAGTTCGCCAACCGGCCGGAAAGCCGCGTTGCGGTCATAGATACTGATGGTCACGGTGTGTACTTTTGGTTCCATAATAAAAAATCCCATCCTTTAAAAATGTCAGGAATGGGATTACTCACCAGGTTATTTTCCCATCCCTTGACGTCAGAAATTTCCTTCATCTCAGGTATGTGGGCAACTTTGCGGGTCGCCTCGAAAATTATTTTAAAAAGCAGTAATCAGGCGGATTCCAACGGCCGGTTTTCCGCCGAATTCAGATGGACATTGAATGTCGTCCCGACGTCTGGCTGACTGGTCACAGTCACATCTCCGTTATACAGAGCGGCAATCTTCTTTACAATTGAAAGCCCCAGACCGCTCCCGGAAATGTGCCTGGTCTTATCGTTTTTAATCCGCACGAACTCCTTGAAGAGCACGGCTGATTCTTCAGCGTTCATACCGATACCGGTATCCGAAACCGAGACTTTGACCAATTCCGCATCTTTTTTCAAAGTGATCCGGACCTTGCCCGAATCGCGGTTATATTTTACGGCATTTGAGATCAAATTATTAAGAACTATTTCAATTTCGCTGGGATCCGCCGACATGACAACCGGTTCGTCTGCCAGTAATTCGATGATGATGCCCCGTTCGTTGGCCGCCGGGAGGGCTGTTTCGATGGCGGTTTGCGCCAGCGCGCGCAGGTCGCAGGCGCCGATCTCGCGCTTTTTTTGTCCCGACTCGATTCTGGTCAGATCCAGCAGATCGGCGATCATCTTCTTCATACCCTGAATGCGCACTATACTCCGGTCAACCATCTGGTCATAGGCTTTCAGATCGCTGCCGGCCACACGTTCATGTATAATGTTCAGATAACCTTCAATAGCGTTAAGCGGCGATTTGAGTTCATGTCCCAACACCGAAATAAACTGGAAGCGGACCTGATGTTTTTCCTGTTCGAGTCTGCGGACCTGACGGGCAAGGATCAGATTCTGCGCGGCTTTTTTGACGGACTTCCTCAATTCATCCGGTTCGAACGGCTTGGCCAGAAAATCGAAAGCGCCCTTCTTGATCGCCGTAATGGCCGTTTCGAGAGAAGCGTAGGCCGTGACCATGATCGTGACCATTTCGCTTTCCTGGACGTTGATCTGCTCCAGTAAATCCAATCCGCTCATGCTCGGCAGTTTGTAATCCAGCAGGAGAATATCGGGCCGCCCGGCATTGATCTTTTCAATGGCCTCTTCGGCCGATTCAGCCATTTCGACGACAAAACCGATTTCTTCCTCGACTTCAGGCAATTGCATTTTATAACGACTAAGGGCTTTCTGAATTCCCAGCCGCATACCGAGTTCATCGTCGACAACCAGAGTTCTCAGAATCTGCATCAGGTTTTGTCCTTCAGCAGGCGTTCCATTTCACGCACTAATTGTTCAAAGCGGACCGGTTTTGGCAGGAAGACGTCAGCCTTGATCCAGGCACGTTCCTCAGCGGTGGCCGCATCGAATTCAATGCCTGTCTCGCTGGCGACGGCGGTACAGAGAATCACCGGCACATCCGGATATTTTTGCTTGAGATGAAAGGCCAGCGCAAAGCCACCATCGACCTGTTCCATCATCAAATCGAGGATTGCCAGATCGGGTTTAGTATCGGCCAAAATGGTTTCGGCTTCTATCTGACCTTCCGCCGTTATTACTTCATATTGAAGCGCTTTCAGGCGGGTCTGCATTTGTGCTAAAAAGTCAATGTCGTCGTCAACTAACAATATTTTCCTGGCTGTATTCATCGATTTCCTCATCTAATATTTTTTCTCATTTATGCCACGTTTTCGGTCTTTTTATGCTTTCGCGGCAAAGTGATTGTAACGGTCGTACCGGTCGGGCCTTGCGCCGGGTCGGCGTTCGATTCGACCCGGACATCGCCGCTGTGCATTTTGATAATTCCATAAATAATCGACAGGCCAAGGCCGGTGCCCTGACCGACTTTCTTGGTCGTAAAAAACGGCTCGAAAATTTTACTGAGATATTCTTTGGGAATGCCGTTGCCGGTATCACATACGCTGATACGGATGACATCATCACCGCCAGTGGTTTTGATAGTCAGGATACCGCCTTTCGGCATGGCCGTGATGCTGTTATTGACCAGATTCATCAATACCTGGATCAATTGGTCGGCATCGACTTCGGCCAGCGGATCCAAAAGACCGTGCGCCAGGCGCATCTGGATATTTTCCGGTAATTGGACAGTCGTTACGAAATTGTCGATCAGATCGTTGAGATCAATATTTTTATACGAGACTTTGTTCTGGCGGGCAAAATTCAACAGTCCGGAGACGATCTTCTTGCAACGATCAGCCTGCTCGACGATCATGTTCAAATCCTGCCGCAAAGATGATTCGGCCGGACAATCCTCGGCCAACAGGTGGGCATACATCAGCACGACTCCCAGCGGGTTATTGACCTCATGGGCGATTCCGGCCGCTAATTGTCCCATGCTGGCCATTTTTTCCGATTGCATGAGCGCCGTGCGCGTGTCCTCCAGTTGCACATGCGAAATGTTCAGTTCACGGATGGTTTTATGCAGGACTTCGATAGTATACGGCAGACACATTTCAGGTTCCGCGAGACCTTTTAGAATCGCTACGGCGTGTTCACGGCAGGTTTCATAACCGCAGGCGCCGCAATTGAGTTCGTCCGCCGGATTGAATTTTCCCATTCGCGCGAGAGTCGCCGTTATATCGGCTACGGCCGGATTGGGCAGGCGCTGGTAAAACGGGACAAAATTGCGCGTTAAATCCAGCTGACTGAAGCGGTCGAAATAGGTTTGCCATTCCTGCCGGTCACGGCGTTTGAGCGCCTGGGCGGCGTACTGACTGACATGCGAACGCCGCTTGTAAAGCGGATCCGTGGTTGTCATTCCCGCCCCGAGAATACAGCCGTCACAACACAGGACGTCCATAAAACGGGCTTCGAGCTCGCCGGAAGCAAATTCCATCACGGCATCCACAAAGTTACTCCGCCCGCTGGCCGAAATAATTTCACCGGACAGTAAATCTTCACGCAATTCAGCAGATTCCAGCAGACCGCGCTGAATCGGAAAGAGCATGCCTTTGCCGGCATGCGGCGGATCGAAATCGGCCGGCGCGACTTTTTCCGGTTTGAATGCGGCCTGGTCAATCATCCGCCTCAATTCTTCAACGGTCAGGACTTCGTCGATCTCGCCGTTCATTTCATCGCTGTAGGCTTCGCCCATCTTGGCAATGCACGGGCCGATGAAAACGACCTGCAAATTCGCTCCATGCAGGCTACGTAACATCCGCGACGTGGCTACCATTGGTGAAACCACACCCATCAGCATCTCGATCAATTCCGGATTGTAGCGCTTGATATAGCCGAATACGGCCGGACAGGCTGTCGAAATATATCGTTTTTCAGGATTCTCCACCAGAGTTTCGCGGACTTTGCGGGCCACCAGATCGGCACCGAAAGCCACTTCATTCACGTAGGTAAAACCCAGCGCCCGGATCATTCCGACCAGCTTTGTAAAATCGTATTCCGCGAATTCGGCCGGAAAACTCGGGGCGATGATTGCCGCGACCGGTTGTTTACCGGCTAACATTGTCTGAATTTCTTCGATCGAACTCAGAACTTTTTTCGCCTTCTGACTGCAAACCCGCACACAATTGCCACAGCCGATACAGCGCGAAGTGATGATCTCCGCCTGACCGTCGGTGATGCGAATGGCTTTAGCCGGACATTCGCGGACGCAGGTGTAACAGACCCGGCATTTATCCTTCAGGGTGATGATGAGTGGATTGTTTTTATCGCGGGTCATCTTAGGCCAGTACCTTAGTTTTTGCGACTCTGATAATGCGTATGCAGGAGTTCATGACTTTTATGGCTGAGCGGTTTTTCCAAAAATTCGTCGTAAAGCCGCTGGATAAATTTATTGCTGTGCGAAGTCCGGACGACCGCATCCCGGTCGATTTCATACAAGGCTTTCATGCGCGCTTTGATAATCTCCGGATTGCTGGAATAGGGCTGGCCGCCGCCGGCGATACAACCGCCGGGACAGGTCATCACTTCGATAAAATGAATGTCTTTGCGCCCCTTTTTGATCTGTTCCAATAATTTGCGGGCATTACTCAAACCGCTGACGGCTGCGACGCCCAGTTCAATCCCGGCAACCTGTACGTGAAATTCTTTGATTCCGTCCAGACCGCGCAACGGTTTGATCCGGTCAATTTCCAACTCCTGGCCGGTCAGCATAAAATGAGCAGTGCGCAGGGCGGCTTCCATTACTCCGCCGCTGACGCCGAATAGTTTTCCGGCCGAACTGCGTTCGCCGAACGGCGTATCGGAACCTTCCGGTTCCAGGGTACGCAAATCCAGACCACGCATTCGGATCAGCCGCGCCAGTTCGCGCGTAGTCAGAACGGCATCAACGCCGGGAAGACCGTTCTGAGCCATTTCCGGACGTTCGGCTTCGAACTTTTTCGCCGTGCACGGCATAATGGCAACATTAAAAATGCGGGACGGTTCGATTCCCTGTTTTTCGGCATAAAAGCTCTTGATAATAGCGCCGAGCATCTGCTGAGGACTCTTACAGGTCGAGAGATTTCCGATAAATTCCGGATAGAACTGCTCGACGAATTTTATCCAGCCCGGCGAACAACTGGTCATCATCGGTAAAGTCCCGCCGCTTTTAATTCGTTCGACCAATTCGGCGGCCTCTTCCATGATGGTCAGATCGGCCGAGTAGGACGTATCGAAAACGCGGTCGAAGCCGAGCCGCCGGAAAGCCGCCGTCATGATTCCCATGACATCCTGACCGGCTTTCAGACCGAACTCTTCGCCAAGCGTTACGGAAACACTCGGGGCGTGCTGCACGATCACGATTTTTTCGGGATTGTTTATGGCTTCCGTTACTTCTTTCAAACTGCTTTGCTCACGCAGGGCACCGGTCGGACAAACGGCAATACATTGGCCGCAATTGATACAGGTAGAGACATTCAGTCCATCGTTGAACTCGGGGCTGATATAGGCCTTACTGCCGCGTTTAACAAAATCGATTGCGCTGACGCCCTGAATTTCCTCGCAAACCCGGACGCATTTTCCACAGAGGATACATTTGTTCGGATCACGTACAATTGACGGACTGGAAGTGTCGATCTTGTGTTCGCTTTTTTTGCCGGAATAACGGCGCTCGCGAACTCCCAGTTCCTCGGCTAAATTCTGTAATTCACAATTCCCGTTCCGCACGCAGTAAAGGCAATCGTCCGGGTGATTGGCACACAGCAATTCAATAATGGTTTTACGAGCCCTCAAGGCCCGCGGAGTGTGAGTCCGGATTTTCATGCCTTCACTGACCGGATAAGCACAACTCGGAACCAATCCGGGCATGCCTTCAATTTCGACGACGCAAAGCCGGCAGGCGCCGGACGGAAAAAGGTCCGGCAGATTGCACAGCGTCGGTACGCGAATGCCTTCCCGTTTTAAAACCTGGAGTATATATTCGCCCGGTTGGGCTTTTACGATGCGATCATTGACATTAATATTAACCACGATGCTTCCTCTCTATTTCACCGTTACGGCCTTGAAGCGGCAGACATCCACGCAAGTTCCGCAACCGATACATTTATCTGCGACGATATAATGGGGCGTTTTCGGATTGCCCAGGATGGCGTTCGCCGGACAATTCTTGGTGCACAGAGTGCAACCGGTGCATTTTTTCGGATCGATGTCATAATGCAAAAGTTCGACGCAAACCCCGGCCGGACAACGCCGTTCATAAATGTGGGCTTCATATTCGGCGCGGAACCAACGCAGAGTGCCGAGCACCGGATTGGGCGCCGATTTGCCTAAACCGCACAGGCTCGTGTCTTTAATGACCTGCGAAAGGCGATTCAGGTACATAATGCCCTTAAAGCGTTCCAGCGCATCATTGCCGGTTTCATTGCGCCGGCTGTGCGTGATGCGTTGCAGGATTTCCAGCATGCGGCGGGTGCCTTCCCGGCAGGGAATACATTTTCCGCAACTCTCACGCTGGATAAAATCCATGAAAAATTTGGCGACATCGACCATGCAGGTCGATTCGTCCATCACGACCATGCCGCCGGACCCCATCATGGCGCCGACTTTTAGCAGCGATTCATAGTCCACTTCAATATCGAGATGCTGAGGCGTCAGGCAGCCGCCGGACGGCCCGCCGATCTGAACGGCTTTAAATTGTTTATTGTTGAGAATGCCGCCGCCGATTTTAAAAATAATGTCATTCAAGGTGGTGCCCATGGCAACTTCGACTAAGCCGGTGCGGCTGATTTTACCGGAGAGCGCAAAGACTTTTGTGCCTTTGCTCCGCTCGGTGCCGATCGCATTGAACCACTGCGGGCCGTTGGCTATAATGTCCGGGACGTTCGCCAGCGTTTCCACGTTATTGATTACGGTCGGTTTGCCGAATAATCCGCTCACGGACGGATAAGGCGGCCGCGGACGCGGCATTCCGCGTTTGCCCTCGATGCTGTTTATCAGAGCGGTCTCTTCGCCGCAGACGAAAGCACCTGCGCCTTTTTTAATAATAATATCCAAGTTAAAACCACGATCCAAAATATTGTATCCCAACAGCCCGAGTTGTTTCGCCTGGCGAATGGTTTCCTTCAGGCGGGTAATCGCCAATGGATATTCGGCCCGGATGTAGATATAAGCTTTGCTGGCGCCGATTGCGTATGCGCCGATGGCCAATCCTTCCAGTAAGCGGAACGGATCGCCTTCAATCACCGCCCGATCCATGAACGCGCCCGGATCGCCTTCGTCGGCGTTGCAGATAAAATACTTCTGCTCACCGGGTGTGTCCAGCGCCATTTGCCATTTCCGTCCGGTCAGAAAACCGCCGCCGCCCCGCCCGCGCAGGCCGGAATCCAACAAGGATTTGCAGACTTCCGGACGCGTCATCTGGCTGATGGCTTTGATCAGACCGCGGTAACCGCCGCGCGCAATATATTCAGTGATGTCAATCGGATCGACAATCCCGCAGTTGGCCAGTACCCAGCGCGTCTGCGGTGCAAAAAACGGATGTTCATCAATAAATATTACATCCGGCCAGGCTATTAGTTCTGCGGCGCGATGCTGGCCGATCAGATTTTCCACCGGGATTTTCCGGTTTTTAATGACTGAATCCAGCAACGCTACGGCCTTATCCGCCGTAATCTTGCGAAAGGCAATCCGCGTTCTTTCGGGCAGTTGAATCTCGACGATCGGTTCTTCAACACAAAGCCCGATACAACCGACTTCCACTACATCGGCCGCGATTGCATTATCTTTCAGATACTGACGAATAACTTCCAGCGTTTTACCGGCCCCGGCCCCGAGACCGCAAGTCCCGGTTCCGACATAGATGACCGGCCGCGTCAGTTTCTGGCGGCGGATTTCCGGCAACACCAGCGGCGATTGCAGCCGATCGCGAACATTCTGATCGAATCGTTCTTTTAAAATGTCAAAAGTCGCCAAACAGCTTTGGTCATATTCCTTTTCTGACATGATCATATTATGATTTGGATGCATCGGATACCTTTTTTCGATACGAATTTAAAATGCTCTTTACCTTGTCCGGTTCGACGCCTGCAATGAATTCACCATTGACGGCAATGACCGGCGCCAGTCCGCACGCTCCCAGACAAGCGACGATTTCCAGGCTGAACAATCCGTCACGGGACGTTTCGCCCGGCTCGATTTTCAGTTCACGCTTAATGGCTTCCAGCACTTTCGCCGAACCTCTGACGTGGCAGGCCGTGCCGCGACAAACCATGACATGCAATTTGCCAACCGGTTGGAAGCGAAACTGGTTGTAAAACGTCGCCACACCGTAGATCTTGCTGGCTGGCAAATTCAGATAATCACCAATCTGGATAATGGCTTCCCGTGACAAATAGCCCACCTGTTCCTGAACCTCTTGCAAAATCGGAATTAAAGCATCTCGTTTTGCCTGGGGATAATTTGTCAGAATCGATTCAATTGCGTTACTCAAAGGTCATTTCCCTTTCTGTTATTGAGACGTGCGAAAAATGCAATCTTTTCGACTGCCAGTAACATATCCCGGTTATCGACGAATACGTCCGGCGGGAGATTTAACCTGGTCGGTGCATAATTTAAAATTCCGCGAACACCGGCCCGATACAAACGTTCAGCGACTTCCTGGGCTTCATTTTCCGGAACGGTCAGGATAGCCACGTCGATTTTTTCCGTACTAATAATGTCCTGAAGCTGTTCGGTCGGATAGCAGCGTATTCCATGCAAAACACGACCTACCTTTTCCGGATCGTTATCGAAAGCCGCTGCGATCACTAATTTTTCGCGGCGTCCTTGTATATAATCCAGGATCGCCCGTCCGAGATGCCCCAGACCGACTAAGGCGATTTTTTGAACCTGACCAGCATCGACGAATTCACTGATACTCTGGATTAGCTGATCGATGTCGTACCCGTAAACCGGCGATCCGAAATAGCCGATCTGCATGAAGTCACGGCGAACCTGCACCGGCGTCGCCTCGGTAAGTTGAGCGACCTGGTGAGAGAAAATGGAAATTTTCTTCTCCTTTTTAAGGTTTAATAGAGCGCGCCGGTAGAGCAGCAACCGCTCGATAGTTTTTTCCGGAATGTTAGATTTGCCCTTCATGTTTTCTGTTATCCTATTAAACAGTTATTTATTTCACGGCGTTAATTTAATAACGCTATGCTTTCCATGCAAGCATTTTGATCCAAATCTATAAAATATTTTTATTGTCTTCAGGATGCGCGAAATGGCGTTCAAATAATCGCACCACTAAGGCAGAACCCTAAAAGCACAAGAGTTCTTTTTAGCTCTGGACTATTTCTTCCTCAGTGTCCTGAGTGACCTTAGTGTCTGAGTGGTGTTTTTTTATTTCGTATCGGGAGATCGTATAAAAAATCGGATCGCCTATTTGTAGATCCGCAGGCTGACGGCGCTCTTTAATTTCCCGTCACCGTCATATTGCTTGACAGTCTGAACTGAATCAGGAAGGATAAAGGCAAATTCCGTGTACTCTATCAATTGGGCGCCCTCGCCCTTATAATACGATTCGCGCACCAGGTGACCTGATTCATTATA
>JAZDEI010000017.1:0-20955 GCA_043808945.1 Fidelibacterota bacterium
CCACCATTCGGATCGGGGTATCCAGTATTGTTGCCAAGACTATATAAAAATACTGCAAAAGAATAAGGTCAGAATCAGTATGACCGAGCAGGATCATGTCTATGAGAATGCATTAGCGGAAAGGGTCAATGGAATCTTGAAGGACGAGTTTTGCTTAGGTGAGACCCTCCAATCGAAAGAGATTGCCCGCATACTAGTCAAAGAATCGGTGAAAATATACAATCAAAACCGGCCGCACATGGCGCTGGGTTACCGTACCCCGGAGAGTGTTTATGTGGCCTATTAACCTGTCAACTATTTTAGGACAAGACAATTCCAGCCTATTCCGCTATCGCGCAAAACTCGGGCAGGCAATCTACAATCTTTCCCCCAGGGACTCTCACGGAGCAACTCAGACTGTTCGGGCAATCAGCCGGATACTGTTTTGCAGGCAGACCATAATGCATAAGCCGCAACCGTCACATTTAGTAGTATCAACGGTCACGCGCTGACCTTTCAGGCCGGTAATGGCCTGGAAGCCGCTGTCGTTGCAGGATGTCATACAGTTCAGACAGCCCGTGCAATTTTCATCAACCTGAGCCTGAACCCGTGAGTTCAGCGGCAGGCTGGGAAAATCGACGATCTTCGGCAGAGCGACGCCCAGGATACTGTAAATATCAGGATACCCTTTTTTATCCAGATAACCGTTCAGCCCGGTAGTCAGCTCATTAATAAAACCGTAGCCGCGCCACATCACGGATGTGCAAACCTGCACCGTCGCCGCTCCGACCGCAAAAAATTCAATCGTATCGGCCCATTCATCAACTCCACCCAATCCCGAAACCGGCAAGCCGGTGGCCTTGGCGATCTTGGCGACGCAACGTAGGGCGATCGGTTTAATACCAGGCCCGGAGTATCCGCCGAAAATCGAATACCCGCCTACGGAAGGCGTCGGATCGAGGGTATCGAGGTCGATCCCATTCAAACTCGCCACCGAATTGGAAGCGCACAGGCCGTCCGCTCCGGCGTTTTGGGCGGCTTTGGCAACGAAGGAGATGTCGGTAACATTCGGGGTCAGTTTGACGATCACGGGAATTTTCGCGACACTTTTTACCCACGAAACCACCTGCCCGGTCAATTCGGCATTCTGTCCGATAAAGGCGCCCATTCCTCGGTCGGGCATTCCGTGCGGACAAGAGACATTTAATTCCAGGGCATCGATCCCGGTTTCCTGGAGAATTTCGGAAAGCCGCATCCATTCGGCTTTCTCCGAGGCTGCCAGGCTGGCCCAGACCGGCCGTTCCGGATAGATCGCCTTGAGTTTCGCCAAATCTTTTTGCCATTGCAGGACGCTCAATTGCGATAAAACCTCGATATTTTCCATGCCGATGTTGCGGCCTTCGTTGCGATGCGCCTGCAGACGCGGCCGGCGGTCGGGTGACGGCTGAAACAGAATGGTTTTCGTGACTGCGCCGCCCCAACCGGCATCGAAGGCTCTGCGGATCATCGCCGCGGTGCGCGTCGGCGGCCCGGAGGCCAGCATGAACGGATTAGGGAAATGCATCCCCAGAAAATCGACTTTTAGATTCGCCATGATTTGTCTCCTGTCTTACAATAACCGATCTAAGATATTCTTTTCGCTTATTGTGTAAAAATCATTCCGTAAAACTTTCTGTCAATTTTAATCAAGATTCCCGCGCAAATCAAGAGACATTGTCATTCAGTAGTCATTCGCAGTCATTGACGGTAAACTTTCAATTTGATATTTAAAATGTTCAATTTGAATTTTGCAATCTTCAATCTCCAATTTAAAAATAGGATTTTCACGCTAAAGGACGGAAATTCGGCACGATGTTTTTGCCCACAATCAGACAGGAAATGAAAGCGCTCGGCTGGCCGGAATTGGACATAATTCTGGTTACGGGCGACGCCTACATCGACAGCCCGCATATCGGCGTAGCGGTCATCGGGAAAGTTCTGCTAAAGGCTGGTTATCGGGTCGGAATAATCGCTCAACCGGCATTGAACGTGCCGGATGACATTACGCGCCTCGGTGAACCACGACTCTTCTGGGGAGTGACCGGCGGTTCGATCGACTCCATGATCGCCAATTACACCGCCTCCATGAAGAAACGCCGCAGCGACGATTACACACCTGGCGGCTTGAACAATCGCCGCCCCGACCGCGCGGTCATCGTATATACCAACCTGATCCGGCAACATTTTAAGAATACACGGCCGATCGTGCTGGGTGGCATTGAAGCCAGCCTGCGACGCGTGGCGCATTACGATTACTGGAGCAACAGCGTGCGCCGCTCGATCCTGTTCGACGCCAAAGCCGACTTCATCGTTTATGGTATGGCCGAAAGGACCTTGCCGGAATTAGCTGACGCGCTCAAACGCGACGCCGATTACCGTAACATCCGCGGTATTTGTTACGCCGCCACCCAAAAACCGGAAGAGACGCTCGAACTGCCGCCTTACGAAAAAGTCACCATCAATCCGCAAGCCTTCGTCCGCATGTTCCATGAATTCTATCATCAGAACGATCCAATCACCAGCCGTCGCTTGTGTCAGAGACACGCCACGCGCTGGCTTGTGCATAATCCGCCCGCACTGCCGCTCTCACAGAGCGAACTTGATGAAGTTTACAATCTGGACTACGAGCGCGATGTGCATCCTTACTATGCCCGGTCGGGGCAGATTAAAGCCCTCGAAACCATCCGCTTCGCCATTACCACCCATCGCGGCTGTTATGGCGAGTGTAATTTCTGCGCAATTGCGATGCACGAAGGGCGCACCGTCCAGTCGCGGAGCCAGGAATCGATCCTGAATGAAGCCCGTCATTTCACGATCATGCCCGGCTTCAAAGGCATTATCGCCGATGTCGGCGGCCCGACCGCCAATATGTATGACTTCGAATGCCGCAAGAAACTGACTGACGGCAGTTGCCTGAACAAACGTTGTATTTACCCGGAAATCTGCCCGCAAATGCCAGTCAATCATAAAAAGCAGATCGAACTGCTCGCCAGGTTGAGCGCGATTCCCGGCGTCCGCAAAGTGTTCGTCGCTTCCGGAATTCGGCACGATCTGGTTCTGGCCGATCAGAAATGGGGCAAAAAGTACCTGCGCGTCGTCGTCGAAGAGCACACTTCCGGACAGATGAAGATCGCACCCGAACACATTGTTACAAAAATTCTGCGCCTGATGGGTAAACCCGACCAGAAATCGCTGATCGAATTCGCCAAACTGTTTTATCGCTACACGCAAATGGCGGGCAAAAAGCAATTCCTGACCTATTACCTGATCGCGGCGCATCCCGGTTGCACGCTGGAGGACATGCAGAAGTTAAAAACCTTCGCTTCCGATTTTATGAAAATCGCACCCGAACAGGTTCAGATTTTCATTCCGGCGCCCTCGACTTACTCCGCATTGATGTACCACACCGGCCTCGATCCGTTCACCGGTAAAAATATATTCGTAGCCAAAAACCAGGCTGAAAAGGAGTCGCAGAAGTTGCTCGTGACCGACAAAAAGGAAATCCCTTCCAAAAACCGGGCTAAATTCCGGCATGAATGATCCTCGTTTACAACAATATCGCCAGGCTCTGATCGACCTGCAAAGCGGTCGGAAAATCGACCCGTTGAATTGTGAGCCGAGCGACGACCTGTCGAATCTCGGTCGGGAAATCCTGCAATTGCAGACAGAGTGGCAGGAATTGCTGACCCTGTCCGGATTGACTGAAAAGATCAACACTGGTCTGAACCTGGCCGAGGTTCTGGATCAGATTTTTAATTCCTTTCGCACGGTTATTCCTTACGACCGGCTCGGGATCGCCCTGTTAACCGCTGATGGAAAGAGCGTCCGGGCCTGTTGCAGTCGCAGTGATTTCCCCGCCGACAAGTTGAAAGACGGCTATACCGCGCGCCTGCAAAACAGCAGTCTGGCAGAAATCCTCCGCACCGGCCAACCGCGCATCATCAACGATCTGGAGCAATACTTAGCCGACAAACCGCGTTCGGTTTCGACTCGCCTGATCTTAGCGGAAGGCATGCGCTCCAGCCTGACCTGCCCCTTGATCGTGCAGGCCAAACCGGTCGGTTTTCTCTTTTTCTCCAGCCAGCATACGTATACTTTTCGCGACGCACATGTCGACCTTTTCCGGAAGATCGCCGGGCAGGTTTCAATGATCGTGGAAAAAAGTCGCTTATACCAGAATCTTTCAGCCCTGAATGATGAAAAATCGAAGTTTCTCGGCATTGCGGCGCATGACCTGCGCAGTCCGATCGGCGTCATAAAAAGTTACGCTGACATTCTCTTAGCCGGCCTGGTCGGCAACCTGACCGATCATCAGGCCGAAATCAATGAACTACCCCGACGCAAGCATCGGGGTATCTTAACTCAGGACAATCCCTCAAACAATATCAATTGTCCTCTATATATTTGATCATATTTCTTTCCCTGTTCTCTAACATATTCCTGTATCACTGACTCATTACCATATTTGCCTACAGTATTCGCATAATATCCGCTCGTCCAAAAATGGCCGCCCCACAACTGTTCCTTCAATTTCTTATGCCGTCTAAACATTTCTCTGGCGGTGATACTCTTTATCGTCGTTACTATCTCTGTCACTGATTTACTCGGCACACTTTGTACCATATAATGAACGTGATCTTCATCCGTGCCTATCTCAATAATATTTATCTCATATCTTTCCGATATTTCAATTCCTACTTCTCTTATCGTCTCTCCTAATTCCTGACTTATCACTCCCTTCCGATATTTCACCGGAAATACTAAATGATACAGCAATAAATTCTTGTTGTGACTCCTTAATATATGTTCGCTCATGTATCAAAGTTAGTGAGTCCTCCACCCCGACGCAAGCATCGGGGAATTCTTTCGATTAAAACCATTAACAACAATTGCAGCCGGATGCTGAATCTGATTAATGATCTGTTGGATATCAGTGCCATCGAATCCGGTAAACTTGTCCTGAAAACAACCGTAGTCAATCCGACCGTTTTCTTCACAAAATACGCGGAAAGCGCCATCAAACTGGCCGCTGTCAAATCGATCCGGTTCGAATCGGTTATTGACCCGAACCTCTCCCAGGCCGTCTTCGATCCCGACCGGATTACGCAGGTGCTGGACAATCTCGTTTCCAACGCCATCAAATTTTCGCTCCCCGACACAACCATCACTTTATCCGCCGATACAATTAAAAACGGGCTGGAAATCCGGGTGGCGGATCAGGGATTGGGAATACCACGTCATGAGATTCCGAAACTCTTCAAACCGTTCAGCCGCACCAGCGTCCGTCCGACCGCCAACGAAAAAAGCACCGGCCTGGGATTAGCCATTGTTCGGCGGATCATTCTCGCCCACCACGGAAAAATCCGGGTCACAAGCGAACCTGGCCATGGAAGCGTATTTATTATAACTTTGCCGATGACAAGCAAGCCCCGCCCGAAATGAACGCGGGCGATAATACTACTGACCGGTGAGATATCCTGGCTGACGCCTGGTTTATAAAATAATTTAGATTGGCGGATTTAGAGAATGTCATTATATTTCGGACGGTGAAACTTAGGAGTAACATATGCGAGAATTGAAGTTCAATCCGGGCGATGTAATTATCAGTGAAGGTACATTCGGTTCGACCGCGTATATCCTGAAGAGCGGCACGGTCGAAGTCCAAAAACAAGCCAATCAGAAAAAAATTACTCTGGCCGTGCTTCAGACGCGTGAAATTTTCGGCGAATTGGGACTGATCGATGACAAACCACGCTCGGCATCCATCGTGGCTAAAACGCTGGTAATTGTAGATGAGATTTCGCGGGAAGATTTCATCACCTTGCTCGACGATAAAGCACCGTATATTATTCCGATTCTCAGGGCATTTTTCGAACATTTGCGTCAGGCTAATCAGATGGTCCTACAATTGGAAGCGCGCATCGGTGACACTACCAAAGAGCCGGTCCAGGAAAGCATTCCTTCCGAGGTAAGAATGGAAGGCCTCACAACCGCCGCTAAACAGGTTCTGAAAAACAACGTCGCCGTTATTAAAAAATTCCCCTACAAAATCGGGCGTGAAAGCAGTCATCGTTATGACGACGTTTTCGTCGACAACGATCTCTCGCTGGCCGATGATTTGCCATACAATGTTTCCCGTAACCATATGTCAATTAATTTTTACAAAGACCAATATTACGTTCTTGATCGTGGCAGCAGCCTGGGTACGATCGTGAACAATATTGCGATCGGCGGCCGTCTTCCCAATTTTAAAGCCGAACTGAAAAAAGGTGAAAATTTTGTTATCATTGGTGCGGCCAGTTCACAACATCAGTTTAAAATCATCATTTAATTAATGATTCCACGTAAAAATATTGCCCGCGCTTTAAAAAAAGCCATCCAGCAACCGGGGTACGCTCTTAGCAATTTGAATCACCGGCTCAAATCGGCTTTCTCGTACCATTTTTTAAATGGTCGCAGTCTGGGCCCGGAGACGGTTTCACTTTTCCTGACCTATAAATGTAATCTGAAATGCGCCATGTGCGGTCAATGGGGTACCAACGGTGCTTTCCGGGAATTTGCCGGTGATGTGGTACGGCAGGCACTGTCTCTTACGGAAATTCAGGACTTAATCGACGACATCCGCCAATACAAGCCGAATATTACACTGTTTGGCGGCGAACCGATGCTTTATCCCGATTGGTTGAAAACCGTAGAGATTATCAAAAAAGCCGGCCTGCGTTGCAATATCGTCACCAACGGTACGCATATCGGGCAGTGGGTTAAGGAAATCGTCGATGTTGGTCTGGATGAAATCATATTCTCTCTGGACGGACCGGAGGCCGTCCACGATAAAATCAGAGGTGTTCCGGGCACCTATCAGAAAGCGATTTCCGGGCTGAAGGCCTTAAACGATTTGAAAAAAGCCTGTCATACCGATAAGCCGATCATAAACATAAATTGCACTTTGACCGATCTGAATTATCATCTGACCGACGAAATCATCTGCATTGCCGAGGACATCGGCACCTGCGGGCTGACTTTTCATCACCTGCTGTTCCTGGATCGTCAGACCGTAACGGAGTTTATCCCGTTTTTCAGGGAAAAATTCGGCCAGGCGCCGACCGACTGGCTGGGTTTTATCGTAGATGAAAAACCAGTCATCGATCCCGAAATCCTGATCGCAAAGCGAAACGAACTGAGAACCCGGAAATTCCGTACCGATGTGGCTTTTTATCCGAACCTGGATGATGAAGAAATCCGCCAATGGTATACTCAGTTCCAGTTTAAGTCCTCGTCATACAAAAACCGTTGTCAAAGTTTGTGGGCGACCGCGTACGTATTTCCGGACGGCGCCGTGCGTCCTTATCATACCATGAATTTTTCACCGGGAAACGTACTTGAAACAAAATTTTCACAAATCTGGAACAATCCGACCTACACCGCTTACCGGCGACATATCATAAAGCATAAGTGCTTTTCGGTTTGCGCTAAGGGCTGTACCGAGTTTTTCCGATACTGAGCATAGTAATAAAAAATTGACTAAGTATAAGACATTAACTAAATTGGTCTAAAAGTGAGATGGTTTTATGGAAAAAATATTGATCGTCGATGATGAACAAGAAGTTGCCGAACTACTCGAAGAGTTTTTGACCCAACTCGGTTATGAAACTGACAAGGCTTTTTCCAAGACTCAGGCCGAAACAGAATTAAAAAAATACCAACCCGGCATTGTCCTGCTGGACATCCGTTTACCCGATGGCGATGGTATTTCCTTCCTGAAGGAAATAAAAGCCTCTCAACCGGAAATGGAAGTCATTATGATAACGGGATTGGCCGATCGCGAGATCGCAATGGAAGCCTTACGCGAAGGTGCTGCTGATTTTATCTGCAAACCGATCGATCTGGATTATTTAGCCAATAGTGTTCTGGCTAAGGTCGTGACCGGGTTTAATAGAGATGAGTGAATATTAAAATTACGTTTAAATAATGGGATCGGTGTTGCCATTTAATTTGCGGAGCAAGATGGAACTAAATAATTTTAACAATAGATTTTGCAAAATATTAGTGGCGTTGCTGCTTTTATCCGTTGTCGGATTGGCACAAAAGAAAAATGTCATCATCGGAGCCGATTTCTCCCAGGAAGACATGACACTCGCTCCCGGTGATAAAATTAAAATAACCTATATGGATATTGGTCCGCAGGGTAATCCGATCGAGAAAAACACGATTGCTGAAGTCCGGCATGACGGCACGATTTTTCATGAATTGCTGAAAGTCGTTTATGTTCAAAACCTGACGATCAAGCAGACTGAAGAATTACTGACCGTCAAATTATCGGAGTTTTTCACACAGCCGCAGGTACTGGTCAGCATTATTGAAAAAACCACGATCAAAGTCCTGCTCTGGGGCGGAGTCAATCAGGTTGGCGTTTATCCTATATCGCCCGGGACAACCATTGCTGAATTCATTATTCAACACGGCGGCGTAACGAACGATGCCGATATCAGCAAGATCACTCTGACCCGTAAAGACGGCTCTGCGGTGATTTTCAATCTCGAACGTTACCTGTTTACCAACGAAAATGCAAACAATGTCGAACTGGAAAACGAGGACAAGATAATCGTCCCGCGGATTGCGGTGCAGAATGAATACAGCCGTCTTTCCAAAGGATACGTTCTGCAGGTCGGAAATGTCCTGGAAATCTCCATCAATGAATTAGCCACCATGGATAAGAACGCAGTCAAACCGGAAACCTATATCATAGATCAGGAAGGCAATATTTTTCACCGGCGTTTCGGCCTGGTACGTTTAGGCGGAATCAGTGTAGATAAAGCCCAATCGACTGTTGCCGAGATGGCCAAGAGGTATTATCGCGACCCGATCGTCAATATCGATGTAATTGAGCTGAGTTCACGCAATGCGTTTGTGTTCGGTGAAGTGGCCCGGCCGGGAATTTATCCGATCGAAGGCAACGTTCGCCTGGCCGAATTTCTGGCGAATATCGGTGGTCTGACCGAGAAAGCGGATCTGCGTAAAATTATTGTAACTCGCGAAAACAGTAAACCGGTTACATTCAATCTGGAAGATTATCTCTTTAAGAGAATCGATATAAAAAACGTTTTCCTCGAAGATGGCGACCGCATAATCGTATTGAGCCGGTCGCGTGGGTTCTTTGTAAGACTGGCAGAAAAATTGCAACCAGTCGCAACTTTAATTCAAATTCTCACGACGGTACTTACTATTTATTATATCACTTCAATGTAATGAAAATAAGATGAGATAAACTATGCCGCATTACGAGTTAAATCTCCGCGATTATTGGCGAATTATTAAAAAGAAAAAAATAATCGTCACCGTTACGCTTGTGATGCTGAGCGGATTCAGTCTGATCTTTGCGATCATGAACCGGCCGACTCCGCTGTATCGTGCCACTGCCAGCCTGAAGATCGAACGCAATACTAACTTATCCGGTCTTTACATGTACAGCCTGTCCTGGGGCAGCGGCGATGACCTGGCCACCCGCGCTGAAGAAATTAAAAGTTACCCAATGATCGAAAAAGCCGCCCAGGTTATGAGTCTGATCGATTCGGCTTTGACTTCCGAGGAAATCCGTAGTAATAAAGAATATTTCGACATCGTTTCCAAACTCAAAGCCCGCGTTAAGACTGAACAGGAAGGCTATACAAATATTATTAATATTATCGTCACGGACTTCGACCCGGTTTTTACCGCCAATCTGGCAAATGCTCTCGCTAAAGTCTACGAAACCGAGAGTTTTAAAGAGAAGAACCTTCAGGCCGATCGCGCCCTCGATGCTGTTCGAAGTCAGCGGGCGCTCGCCGAAAGAGCCTTGCGAAATTCCGAATTAAAAGTCCAGAACTATCGCGAACAGAATAAGTTTGCCACACTGGATGGTGCCTCCTCGCGGCTCGCCGGTGAGTTAAACGTAGCGGAGACCAATCTGGATAAAATCCGCGACGATATTACCCAGATTGACAATATCCTGAGGGAAATAGAACACAATCACGAATACATATATTTAGCCAACCTGAGCCTCTTGCTGAGCCAGCCCAACCGCTTTCTGGAAGATCTTCAGACACGACTTACTCAGATCCGCTCTCAGATTGCAACCTATTCCCAGCATTATACTCCGCAACATCCAGTCATTATCGATCTGCAGAACCAACTTAAGAGCAGTGAAAAAAGATTTGTCAACGAGCTAAAATCCTTCCGCCAAAATCTCGCCCGCGCGGAAACCATCGCTAACGCCAAGTACCAGAAAATCGATGCAGAATATAAGTCTATTCCGATGCTCGGTCTGGCTTTAAGCAATCTGGAACGGGATCTCGGCATCAATACTCAGATTTATCAGGAACTGGAAATCAGGTATCAGGAAGCCTTAATTAAATACTCCGAGCAGATCAAGGAAGTATTTCTGATCCGACCGGCTTTTGTCCCAACCAACCCGATCAATCCGACCATGATCGGACCGACTACGGCAATCGGTACTATTATCGGTATGATTTTAGGTATTGTGCTGGCATTCGTGGCTGAAACTCTCGATACGACTTTCAGTACGATCGATGATATCGAAAAAACTCTCGATACGACCGTCATGGGAATCGTTCCGTTCGTCGATATTCAATCTATCAAAACCCAGATCGCTGAAAAAAGTGAATCGCCTATTCCGGATGAAATTCTGGAGATGCAGGCCCGTCTTGCCTCACACTACAATCCGAAGTCGACCATGGCCGAAAGTTTCCGTGGTCTGCGTACTAACGTCCATTTTGCTCTCCTGGATAAAGGCTATAAAACCATGATGATTACTTCATCGGTAGCCAGCGAGGGTAAAACAACCGTCTCGGTAAACCTTGCCCTATCAATGGCCCAGATCGGTATCAAT
Organism: Fidelibacterota bacterium; assembly: GCA_043808945.1. Lineage (GTDB taxonomy): Bacteria > Fidelibacterota > UBA2242 > UBA2242 > UBA2242 > JAGNGI01. The sequence goes on from JAZDEI010000017.1 coordinate 10,904, forward strand.
ACTCTCTTAGTCGAAGCTGATCTCCGCAAACCGCGCGTATCCAAACTGTTCGGAATCGACCGCGAACCGGGCTTGACGGACATCATTCTGCGTAAAGATCCCATCGATACGACCATCCGCACGATGTCGGATTTATTGATGGGCACGATGGCTTCTGACACATTCCGCTCCGATATTATTGCCGGTATCGAGTATCTGAATATTCTGACCTGTGGCAAAATTGAACGCAATCCGTCTGAAATCATTGCATCCAAATTGATGGACAACCTGATGGCCGATTTGAAAGAGCGCTACGATCTGGTTATTTTCGATTCAGCTCCGGTCATTCAGGCGACCGACGCCACGGTTCTGGGTGCTAAAGTTGACACGGTGTTGTTAGTCTATTACCAGGGGAAAATTTCACGAGGCACCTTGCGCCGTTCGAAAAGTCAGCTCGAAATGCTTAAATCCGATATTCTCGGCGTAGTTGTCAACGGCATGAAAGCCGACATCAGCGCCGACTACTCCGATTATAAATACAGTTACGAATATCATTATCAGGAAGAGACTCTCGAGCCAAAGAACAAAGTCGTCGCAGCCCTGGAATCCTTCTTCCTCAAACCGGCGGAAGGATTGCCGACCGGTTTCTTCAGTCAACTCAATAAAATCAAAGCAATTATTACCCTTGGTCTGCTCGGGTTGATCATCGGCGGCAGTATGTGGGGCATAACGAAAATACGCGCGACCCATATTAAATCATCGGTAGAAGGCAAACAGACCGAAACAATTATTACTCCTTCACCGGACGCCATCCCCGGTACTGAAGCTTCAAATGCTTTACCGATTATCACTGATTCACTGGCAACCGATACGACTCTACCGACGGTAGCTGTTGTCCCAACCAAATTGAAACAGATACAGGATAAGTACGGCATCGAAGCCAATCCGCAACAACAGGTCGTCCAGACATTACCCGCAATCAGACAAACAGTACCTGAAAAAGCGGAGCCACCGTATATAGCTCCACCTTCTACGGCAGCGCCGGTCACCCAATCAAATCCATACCCGAGTACGCAATATTCTCCGGCCGTTACACCGCCAAGCCGCCCGGTTACTTTACCTGTTAATCTAAAGGACTCCGAACAGATAAAGCAGTTAAAAACCTCCTATCCATACACTTTAATTATCCGACATTCGGCGAACGAATCTGATTTAGTCGGACAGTTGGAAAAACTCCGCCGCAGTGGCCTGGCGGCTTTTATCACAATCGATTTCTCCGATCCCGGACAGAAAAAATACAACCTCTGTTTCGGCAGTTTTGCCACCCAATCCGAAGCGAGTAAAAAATCAAAAGAACTGCAATTCCTCGGTTTCAGCGGCACATTTCAACCCGTTAGAATCCCAATCACTATTCTGCTGGAAAAATTTTCAAATCTGCAAACCGCCCAAAAAGCGCTGGAGCGCTATCAAACGATCAGAGATTATCTGTATATCCAGCCATCCAGCCAGAAACCGGGTACTAATAAAGAATTCTACCTGCTTTTCGGCGGCTTTACGGATACAGAAACAGCCGAATTGATGATGATTTCAGAGTCCGTATTAAACTCAAAGACTATCGTTAAGCGCTGAGAACAATCCGAAAATAGAGTCAAAGAAAAATGCCATATCGTACTCATCGACACAGACACCACAAATACAAAGGCAGTGAGAAAAAGATATTGCTGTTGGCTCTTCCTTTTTCTATTATTATTGCGCTCTTGGTCGGTGGTGCCATCCGCGGGTTGCCCAAATTATTCTGGAATTTCATCAATAATTTTCGCATAGAGGAAACTATCTCCAGCGCCATTATTAAAGGGAGCGCGGTGCGACGCGAAACCAAACTTCGTGAAAGATATGAAAAACAATGGCGAAAAGATTCTCTGGATACATGGTCAAAAACATATGATAATATGTTACAGAACCGCGATCCAAACGAGGCAAAAGAACTCGAACGGAAACTAAAGGAATCAAATAAAGGCAACTATTAGTATGCCTCGTAATGAAATAATCGAAAGTAACACTAACCGATTATTTATCTATTTAAGTATCCCCGTTTCCCTGATCGTTGCCTTCGTCCTAATCAAAGTTGCACCGATATACGCACTTCTCGCGGCTGTTGGCCTGGGATTATTGATTGTCACTTTCACCAATACCGATTTTGCATTGTATGTCTTAATCTTCTCGATGCTTCTTTCGCCGGAATTTGGTACCCGTACTACCATGGGTGGAGGTGTAACTATCCGAATCGATGATTTGATTCTCGGGATCATCATTTTTTCCTGGTTTGCGAAAACCGCCATTAATAAAGAACTGAGTCTTTTCCGTCAAACTCCTCTCAATAAACCGATCTGGATTTATACTTTCATTTGCGTGCTTTCGACCGGCTTTGGAATGATGTTTGGGCGGGTGAATGTTCTCAGCGGATTATTTTTTGTCGTTAAATACATCCAATATTATATGATCTACTTCATGGTAGTAAATCAGGTGCGATCTAAAAAACAGATTGACAATTATATGATTTCCCTGATTATCACCTATGTCATTGTGACTGTTCTGGCTCTGATCCAGATTCCGAGCGGCAAAAGAGTCACGGCCCCGTTTGAAGGCGACGCCGGCGAACCGAATACGCTTGGTGGTTACCTGATTTTCATTATTGCCATTAACCTTAGTTTATTGCTGACTCCCGAGGTCTTTACTGATTCAAGGGTACGTCGAGGATTATTTATAATCACCGTTCTCTCAGTGATTCCATATTTGATGACCAATTCCCGGGGTTCGTGGGCCGCCGGAATTCCGGTTGTTATCGGCTACATTTTTATTAGTAAAAAGCGCTGGATTATCGTCGGATTTGTGGCAATCCTGATCGGGATTGCGCCATTTATTTTCCCCAGGACGGTCATTGACCGCGTAAAGTACACTTTTACCGAACAACGCGGTTATGCCGCCTCCTTACAAGAGCATGTCGGCGGCTTGACGATTGATACATCCGCCTCTGAGCGGATTCGCAGCTGGCGGTCGGCTTTTAACGATCTTGGCAAACACCCAATACTGGGTTTTGGTGTAACGGGCTGGCGTTTTCTGGACGCCCAATATATGCGTGTCCTGATCGAGACTGGAGTAGTCGGCCTTGGGGCCTTTTTATTTCTACTATTTTCGATTCTGAGCAATGTCCAAAAAATCTCCAAGACGGCTCAAATTCCCGTATTCCGGGCATATGCATTGGGATATTTAATTGCCGTAATTTCCATGATGACGCATGGGATCGGCGCCAACACTTTCATCATCATCCGCATCATGGAACCGTTCTGGTTAGTGTGCGGATTGATAATGGCGATCCCGGAAGTTGAAAAAATCGAGACGGAAAAACTACATCAGATGGAAGATAAAATCTCAACCGTAAAAATGGGAAATGTGTGATTATTGATGAAAATATTTGATCTGGACTACCGACCGACCGTGCGACCCGATCTGCCTTTCCGGGAAATGAATGATGGCGGAGTTGTATACGATTATCGCACCGATACACTCCATTCGTTAAATACGACTGCGGCTTATATCTGGACTCTGTGCGACGGACAACATACCATCACGGAAATAATCGCTTCAATTCGTGAAAACTTTAACCGGTTTGAGATTGATCCGGCTACCGAAGTATTTCAGATCATAGAAAAATTCCATACGCTTAAGTTACTCAGCGACGTTTAATGTCATCTTATTACATTCAGGTTGGCACGGTCGCTGTCAGTGTCATTTTTCCCGATGCTTTGCTACCTTTGATCGAATCATCCGTTTTTTCAGCAATCCGGACCAACCAGTGGGTGAGTGAGAGCATTCATTACCGGATCACAGAACAAGATGGGCGCTGGTTATTGTTTCGTAATAGCCGGCTGACTCATCGAAATCAACAACCGATCCGGATCGTTTACGCCTTGGAATGGCAGATCGTTAATGATTTTGTCAAAAAAAACAAAACTGTCCTGAAATTACATGCTGCGGCTTTGGCTCAGGAATCTATGGGTTATATTTTTTGCGGGGCGCCATCGGCTGGTAAAACCAGTCTGGCTATTACACTGATGCAGAGCGGCTGGCAATTCCTTTCCGACGAATTCGCTCTACTCGATTCCGCGGGACAGATCATTCCATTTCCGCGAAATTTAATTATTAAACCACATCTTCAAGATAAAGTCAGGATTCCAACCAATTCGCCCGTTTTCAGGGTAGATGCGGACATTCATGGAAAAAATAATGCCTATTATCTATCACCGCAACTTTGGGGAACAGTCCTGAAGACCGGGACGGTGCCGCTTCGGAGTTTCATCTTTTTAGAAAAATCCGATAATGTGGGATTTGATCTGCGACCGATCGCCCGGTATGCCGCTTTTCGCCTTTTAATGCAAAACCTGTTCAACCCTCAAATCCTGAAATCTGACCGCCTGGATAACCTGCTCAAATTGGTAAACTCCCGACCAGTTTACAGCCTTAAAATATCCAGCCCGCTGGAGTTATCCCTTCCGACCCGGCAGATGCTGATCGATCAATTAGTCCGGATTAAAAATGATTAAACATTTCCGCGATCTGCTTGATGATCGCATTCGCATCAAAAATTTCCGACAGGCTCTCCAAACTCTGATCAAGCCCGATTCTGTTGTCGTTGAAATCGGAAGCGCACTCGGCACTTATTCGTTTTTTGCGGCGCAGGCCGGTGCAAAAGCCGTTTATGCGATCGAGATGAGCGATATTTTTTTCGTCGGTCGGGAACTAGCCCGCCGAAATAATTTGGCGGATCGGATAAATTTCATCCATGGCAAATCGACTGATATTGACCTGCCGGAAAGAGCCGATTTTATTATTCTGGAGGATTTCAGCCCATTTTTCTTTTATCAGAATCTGAGTGAAGTCATTCACGACGCCCGTCAGCGCTTTTTAAAACCGGGTGGCAGTTTTATTCCCGGCCGATTGATTTTGCATGTCGCCGCTTTCGAGTGCCCGGAATGGCACAATGAGTTGAATCTCTGGGCAAACGAGAGTGATAATTTATTCGGACTCGACTGGAGTCACACGACCGAAATTGCCTTTAATCAAACCTACTACGCCGATTATCGTCCGAAAAAACTGCTGACAAAACCGTTGCCAATTAAGACGATCGATCTGGCACATGATTCCGATTTTCCGTTCCAACTGCAGACCGAATTGCCGGTAACGCACAGCGGATTAATTCACGGATTGATCGGTTGGTGGGATTGCTGGTTTAGTAATCAGCAGTATTTTTCCAATTCCCCGGAAGCGGGCAATAATTCCTGGGGTCAATTGATTTTCCCGTTCCGCTATCCGGTTTCTGTATCTACGGGCGATCAAATTAAAATCACGCTAATGGTGCTTGAGTCCCGTCTGACCAAATTCATCGACTACAAATGGGGCATCGAAAATCTATCCGGCCAACAGGAACAGGATACTTTCAGTGGTCGTTTTTTTGACCTGCGGCAATTTGACAAAATCCGCCGCGATGCTATTCCGAATCTTAATACGAGTGGACTGATTAACCGAGCTCTGTTGAATCAAATTGACGGGCAACTTTCCTGGGATAAAATTGCGGAAAAGATCTGTTCAATCTATCCTGAAAAATTTCCCGGCAAGGAAGATGTATTCAAGTTGATTTTGCCCATAAATACATACTTATCCGGCGAAGAAAAATGATTCTTGGTAATTTTTCGTGATTATTTCCAAAAAGATACTGATATTAACACGGTTTAAGCATCCGTCACCCGACGTAAAATGTCAGTGACGGAGCGGAGCCATTAGAAAATCATTGAGGAAAAAATGAAACTCATAATTCAGATCCCATGCTATAACGAAGAAGCAACAATTGTAAAGACACTGAACGATCTTCCGAAATCTATTCCCGGCATCGACCAGATCGACAAATTGATTATCGACGACGGGAGCAAAGATCGCACCATCGAAGTTGCCCGACAATGGGGCATCCGGAACTTTGTCAGGTTCAACCAGAATAAAGGACTCGCACGCGCCTTCGAGGCCGGGCTCGAAAAATGCCTCGAACTCGGCGCCGACATCATCGTTAATACCGACGCGGATAATCAGTACAAAGGTGCGGACATCGAACGGCTCGTTCAGCCGATTCTCGATAAAAAAGCCGAAATCGTGATCGGCGATCGCCAGATCGACAAAATTCACGAATTTTCCTGGCTGAAAAAGCGACTCCAGAAACTCGGTAGTTATGTTGTCCGCAAAGTCTCACAGACCAAAATCCCGGACACAACCAGTGGTTTCCGCGCCTACAGCCGCGAAGCTGCCCTGCACATGAACATCATTTCAACTTTTTCGTATACTCTTGAAACGATCATCGAAGCCGGGCAGAAAGACATTCCGATCATCAGCGTTCCCATCGAAACCAATAAAACCGAGCGCCCGTCGCGCTTGTTCAGAAGCAACGGCTATTACATCAAGCGTTCGTTCGCCACAATCGTCCGAATTTACACGATGTACCAGCCGCTCCGGGTATTCTTTTATACCGGCATTACGACGCTTGGCATCGGCCTTTTATTCTCGGTGCGCTACATAGTTTTCATGATTATCGGCCAGGGTAAAGGTCACATTCAATCGGTCATTATTGCTGCTGTTTTCCTTATGATCGGTTTTTTCCTATTGATGATTGGCTTGCTGGCCGACGTGATCGCCGCCAATCGCAAAATCCTTGAAAATGTCCAGTACCAACTTAAAAAGAATCGACTGGAAAAGAGATGAAATTATCCGATTCATGAACCGGATACTCATCCTTAATTTTCCCGGAAATCCTGATAAGCATCGCCTTTTTCTCATCCGGTATTTTCTCGAGCGAAATGGCTTCGTGATTAGTATCCTGACAAATGATCTCTGGCAGGATGAAACATTCCGGATCGAGCTAGCAAAAAAACCATGGCTTCTGCTCGGCTTTAGTCTGAATTATTTAAAGTATCTGCGCCGGATGATCGCCTCTGTAAACCGGGGAAATTTCGAATTCATCCTGATCGGTTACCCGGCTCTCATAGATCTGGCGATTATCAGGTTGTGTTTTCCCAGTCTGAAAGATCGTCTGTATATCGATTATTTTCTCTCGTTCTATGATACAATCGTCGCTGATCGGCAACTATATCAGCCGACCAGTCCGATGGCGAAGTTGATTTTAACCGTAGAGAAAGTCTTTCTCCGTCTGTCGCCACACATTATCGTCGATACTAATGCTAATGCCCGGCGCTATCAGCAGATGTTCAGGTTGAAAACGTCACGATGGCATCGGATTCTGGTCGGTTCACGGCTGTTAACGGAAGCTATGGAACAGCCGTCCAATCAATCCGCTTTAGTAGGCCGGCTAAAAATCGGCTGGGTTGGCGCTTTTATTCCTCTCCACGGTATCGAGATAATTCTACAGACAGCGGAAAAACTTAAAGACGAGCCGGTTGAGTTCTACTTGATCGGTGATGGACAGGAATTCCCTCGCGCTGCCGAATTCATCGCCAAGCGGAAACTTGAGCGCGTTTCACTGGTTGGTCGCCTACCATTTGAGGCTGCAATGGAAATGTTGAGTACTTGCGATATTTGTCTCGGAATCTTCGGAAAAAGCGCTAAAGCCGGAGCGGTCATTCCAATCAAAATTTTCGATTACCTGTGCCTTGGTAAATGGATCATAACTCAAAAATCAGTGGCCTTCGACGAACTGCCACCGCTTGACCGGTTGATTCAAATAGATAACAATCCTGACGAGTTGTGTCGTGCGATTCATCAAATCATCGAAACGCATGACATGGCTATTCATCAAACGTCTCGCCAAATTCTTCAAAACCTGATTTCAAACGATGTTCGATCAACCTTTAAAGCAATCGACTGACCGCCCCTCCGATTTTAAAAACCGGTTTCTGATTCCAGGTCTGAAATTGGCGGGTTTCGCCGTTGTTATATATCTGATCGCTAGATATTTTCGAGCGAATGTTGCCCGGATTAATCTTCCGTCATGGTCAGAGGTGAATTTATCCGCAGTCGGGATTTTCATAGCGGCACTGATCGCGATTCAATTACTGTACTCATTGCTCTGGATGATTTTCGTGCGCGGTTTCGGATATAAAATATCTCTGTCCGACACGTTTGTTTCAACTTATTATCCGGTTCTGACAAAATATTTACCCGGCAAAGGCTGGTTTCAGGTCGGACGGATTTATCTGCTGAAAAAGGCTGGCGTCGAGGCAGAGGCCGGTTTGACTATCAATATTCTGGAGCAAATCGTCGTCATTTACGCGGGACTACTGATATCGACACCCTTGCTAATACAATTGACGCGGCCGATGTTCGTTATCCTCATTTTATTGGTTTCCACGGTTTTGACTATTTCGTTTTTATTTTATCAAAGTTTTTTCACGAAACTGTTCGCGCAATTCGGCCGGTTAATAAAATTGAACAGAACTATTTCTTTAAACCAAAAAATCCGCCCGCAGATTATTCTGCTTTACATGATCCTTTACATTGCCAATTGGATACTATGGGGACTATTGTTTAAACTGGGGATTGATATTTTAGACGCCGGAAATTCGTTAAGCATCGGATTAGCCGCCGGATCGTTCGCTTTCAGTTCGATAATCGGCTTCATCATTCCGATTGCACCGGCAGGACTCGGCATCCGGGAAGGCGCCCTGCTCGTTTTCCTTGAAAAGCAGGTCAATCCCGCGGCGCTTTTCAACGCCACGATTGGCATCCGGCTCTGCACAATCATCGGAGAAATTATCATGTTTCTGATTGCGCTATTATTGAAAGCCAGGACGAAGAATGACTGAGAAATTCATGGGCTGGTTGAAAAAATACGAAATTTGGATTTTACTGATACTCCTGTTTTTGGCGTTGACCATCCGCCTTGGAATGATATTCACCATAACTGAACCGATTGACCGCGACGCCAAGGAATATTTCGACATTGCCCAAAATCTTGTCGCCGGAAACGGTTTTTCCATCAATGGTCTTGAACCGACGGCACGGCGTTCGCCAGGTTATCCGATTTTTCTGGCAGGACTGGTCGCGGTATTCGGGACCGCACCGCGCATGCTTTATTTCTTTCAGGCATTGGTTAATATCCTGACTATTTTTTTAGTCTATATGTCGCTGAAACATATGAACGTAAAAAGCCAGATCCGGCTGTTTATCACTCTTCTGTTCAGCCTTAGCACGTCGTTTATTTTCATCAATGTTTTATATGCCGAAATCCTGACGATGTTCTTCGTTGCGATTATACTTTTTATGTCAGTTCATCCGGCCTTGCGCTCCCGACAATGGCTTCAATCGCTCCTACTCGGAATTGCCGTCGGAGTATTGATCTATTTGCGCCCGACCTTCCTGTATTTGCCGGTTTTTATATTGGTTTGCATTATCATCCTAAAAATTTTCAGTCGCCGGTTTCCGGTCAGAAATTATCTGGTAATCATCGGAATCGCTCTCCTGACACTGGCACCCTGGACGATTCGCAATTATACCATATTTCACCAATTCATTCCGCTGGTGTCGGCCGGCGGCGGCGAACTGTGGGGCGCGAATTTTGAGATCGCCGACCGAATTGTCTGGAATTCCGTTTCCGACATCCAACAATATGAAGCCCAAAGAACGGTCAATCATACCCTTCAGAATCGCCTGATCGCTGAATACCAGCAGAAAAATAATCTGGAAAATCCAGAAGACATGAATCACTTTCTCTCTAAGCAGGGCAAGACGATCATCCTGCACCATCCCTTCCGCTACGCTTTACTATCGCTCAACCGGCTGATGATTTTCTGGTTCTCACCGCCAATTGGTTCGGCGACGTTGAAATCCATTTCGCCGGTTTTATTCATTGTCATCTTACTGATAAAATATTGGCTGACGATTCTCGGAATTTTCGGAATTTGGAAATTTGCCCGACGCGATTTTTCCGGGGCATTCGTGTGGCTGGTGCTAATTATTTACCTGTCACTGTTACATGCGGCGACGCATTCCATTCAGCGCTATTTCCTGCCGCTGATTCC
>JAZDEI010000018.1:0-12494 GCA_043808945.1 Fidelibacterota bacterium
TCGAACCACATCAGCGAACGCAAAATCTGGGCCGGGCCGAAATTGATCTTCTGCAGACCAAGCTGGATTTCCGACCGGGCAGTCGCATAGCGCAGGCTCAGGCGGTAAGGCTGAAAATTGTCCCATGTGATGCTGTCTCCGGAATTGACATATCCGTATACTGCCATTTCAGCTGAGATCAGGCGATCACGGCTCAGTGTTTTAGTTAAAGACAGCTGCGGAATGTATTGCAACCCGGCCGAACCCGACCAGTTTTCATTCAGGTAGCGGCCGGTCAGCCGCGTCGAGAGTTGACCGCGCAGGTCATACTCCATAGCTGACAGTGGAAGAATCGCCACGATCAGGAGCAAGCTGAGTCGCGTAAATTTCACTGTGATTCTTTCTCCGGTAGCGGCATGATGCCGTAATACATGAAGTTGTTAACCTCCAGCGCGAAATCGGTGTAATTAGGGTAGAGTGATGAGAGTTTTTCGTCCTGGGCTAATTCCATCAGTTTGCGGATGGCCGCCAGAAAAAACTCCGGACGCATGCTTTTTCGGACTTCGCCCTTTTCCTGGGCCTGGCGGATGAAATCCATAAATTTGGTCATGGACAGCGTAAAAAGTTGATTGTAGAAATCCTGGACTTCCGGCACAAATTCCAAATAATCGCGAGCGTACTGATCACCCATTTGAGACACGCCCTCTTCTTTCATTTTCAGGAGCGCCTGGATTTTTTCGGGAAAAGTCATTTCCGATTTTTCAATTTCATCTAATTTTGCCAGGCCAATATTCACCATCGCTTGCCACAAGTAGATCACTAGTTCTTTTTTATTGGGGAAATATTTATAAAAGGTCATTTTACTGACGCCCGCTTTAGCACTGATTTCTTCCACGGTCACGCGTTTGATGCCATGTTTCTGGAATAATTCTTCGGCGGCGGCCTTGATTTTCAATTTGCTGTTTGGAGTTTGTGTCATGCCTGTCACCTTCCGATAAAAATACGATTTATACTATAGTTTACGATTCACGTCAATAATATGGCAATTCGTAAACTAAAAGTCAAGTAAAAGTTTACGATTTTGAAAATATTTTTTAAAATCGTAAACTTTGCGAGGAGCAATCTGGCCATGAACAATTTGCGCTAAGTCTCATTTCCGGAAAACTATCTTGAAAAACCCGCCCGCCCGGGATAAATTAGCCGCAATTGGAGGTATATGAATTACTTTGAATCTTTTATTTTAGGAATAGTGCAGGGACTGACGGAGTTTCTGCCGGTTAGCAGTTCGGGGCACTTAGTCATCGTTCAGCGTCTGTTTGGCATTGTCACCGACAATATCGCTTTTGAAGTCGCGGTTCACGCCGGAACGCTGCTGAGCGTCGTGGCGGTCTATTATGCCGATCTGTGGCGCATGATCGTCGCGTTTTTCTCCGGGATATTTCGATTAAGAAAAACCAGACCGTATCAGAACGACTCCAATTTTCGACTGAGCATCTTCATAATTATTGCGACGATCCCGGCGGTGATTTTCAGTGTGGCATTGGGCGATTATTTCGAGCGGATTTTCCATAATGTGGGCCTGGTGGGCATTACCCTGACAATCACAGGTTTGATTCTTTTATCGACGCGCCGGGTCAAAACAGAAGGCCGCGAGCTGACTTTTGGGAAAAGCATTTTGATCGGTTGTGCTCAGGCAGTGGCAATTTTGCCCGGTATTTCGCGCAGCGGGTCGACGATCAGCGGCGGTTTGTGGTGCGGCCTGGATCGGGTGGAAGCCACGCGTTTTTCATTTCTGCTGTCGGTCCCGGCTATTCTGGGCGCTCTGGTTTTGCATTTGAAGGAATTGGCTGGAATGGTGCTGGCCGGTAGCGCCGCCGGAATTTTACTAATCGGGTTTATAACCTCATTTATCGTCGGATATATCTCGATCCGGTTTTTATTGAAGGTCGTACAAAGCGGCAAATTCAGCTGGTTTGGTTTTTATTGTATTGCACTTGGCCTGGCTGTGATTTTATTTCTCAGATAAACTTTTAACTAAGAAGATAATTTAAGTATCCAATGAAAGTGTCCCGTCCCGGATTTTTAGCTGAGATTGCAGAGATTGAGAAGGGCGATCTCAGTCCGGTGTATTTATTATATGGCGGTGACCTTTATTTGGAGGATGAAGCCATCGGTGCAATTTGCCAGTCTTACGGTCGGCGCGAAGCGGGCTGTCCCGAGAAACTGTTTTTTTATGGCGATATTGATAATGACCGTGAATTTATCGACAGCCTGTTCAGCATGGGTTTTTTTGCATCCCGTAAAATCATCGTTTATAAAAATATCGGAAAACTGAATCAATCCTTTCGCTCCCGATTACTCAGTTTTATCGATAATCCCGGACGCGACGTTCTGTTGATAATGACAGCCGGAAGTGAAGGTAAATCCAAGCTGGTCGACAAATTGCGGGATCAATCGAAAAAAGTTAAAACGATCTCGACCTGGACCCCCGATCCGTCGAAGTTCGACGAATTTGCCCGCCGGCATTTGGCCAGGCAAAATTGTTCGATCACCGCGGAAGCACTTGATTTGCTGGTTTCGCTAACCGACGATTCGCTTAGCCATACGATTGCCGAAATGGAAAAACTTTTAATTTATATCGGCGAGCGCAGGACCATCAATATTGAGGACGTGCGCCTGATGGTTGGTGGTGGCAAGGAATATGACATGCAGAATTTCATCGATGCCGTCGCCCGCCGGAAGATCGGCTTGTCGGTCGGGATCGGGCTGGCCTTGATCCAAACTAACAATTCCATTCCTTTCTTCATCACCCAGTTATACGATTTTTTCATCAATGTCTGGGATTATGACGGGCACGGTCAGAAGGAAAGATTCTGGAAGAAAAGCGCCAATTATAAACTGGGCAATGCCAATTATCACGGAAGCGATTTCGGCGCAATATTTGCGCGTTTAAGAGACGTGGATTTACAGTCAAAATCATTAAATTTAAGTGCCGAAGAAATGTTGATTCCCTTACTGTATGACATTATCGCCTGAAAGAAAAAAATACAAATGAACGAAAAATATCAATTTAGTGACGAAGAACTGATTAGCCGCTTTCAGTCCGGAGACGAAGGCGCTTTTGAGGAAATCGTCAATCGTTATGCCGATCGCCTGATGAACTTTGCTTACCGTTTCGTATTGGATCGGGAAGAGGCGGAAGATATTGTCCAGGATACCTTTCTGAAGGTTTACCAGAACCGGCACGCCTATAAGGAGATTGCCAAATTTTCGACCTGGATATACACGATTACCGGCAATCTGGCCAAGACGATTTTACGTAAAAGACGCAATCGTAAGATGTTTTACTTTTCACGGGCGGTACCTGAAGACCACGACAAAGAGATAGAATTCCCTTCCACCGAACGCTTGCCGGACAGCAAACTGGAAGGCAAAATTGAGGAACAAATGATACAACGCGCGATTGTAAAATTGCCGGAACATTTTCGTACCGTAATCATTTTAAGGGATATTCAGGATCTTTCATATGAAGAAATCAGCAACATCATTGACGCGCCGCTGGGCACCGTGAAGTCGCGGATTAATCGGGCGCGCCTGAGATTGCAGGATGAACTTAAACACTTGAGAGAGTAGAGATGAGTAATAAAAAATGGGGGAACATAAAAATCTATGATGAATTGCTACCAGTTTAGGAATTCCATATCAAATTTTATCGACGAAGACCTCTCGTTTAAAAATCGCCAGGCCTTGAAAAGTCACCTTGCCGATTGCCCAACCTGCCAAAAACTTTACGATTCGATGCTGGCTACCCGCCAATGCATGCGCAATTTTTCATCTGTAACCGTGAGTGAAAATTTTAGCCTGAACCTGCGTAACCGGATCTTATCCGACCGTAATGCGCAGATTCAGCGTTCAATGCAAAAGGGAATTTCTCTGAAGCGGATTCCGTCGTTCGCATATGGATTCGCGGCGGCAATTGTCGCAGTAGTAGCTGGATTTTTCGTTTTGCAGTCTCAGAGCGGTGACAATCTGCCAATCACACCACCGCCGATCGTACAGCAACAAATGGCACAGCCGCCGGTTAGACAGCCACAAAGAATAACACCGGCCAATCCGGTCCAGGCGCAACCGCAACAGCGCGTTATTACCGCCCAAAACCAATCGGCCCGACCCGACACAATAACCGAAGAAAACCCCGGTCGTGAACCGTCGCTTGAGTATAAGCAAAACTACCAGGATAAGATCAAAACCGTCAAAGATCAGCAGTAATTTGGCGGTACTGCTACATTAAATATTGATTAAACCTATTTTTTAGAGTATTTTTACACCCTAAATGGGTGTTATTTTATGAACAATTTTAAAAGCATTATAATCATCAGTATCATTCTCTTTGTCGTCCTGTTTCTGGCATTTGTTTACCCGCGTCTGGAGTTTTTTAATGGTATGCCGATCATCGTTCAAACTATCTTTCGGGTATTCATTTTCGTCGGTATACTGTCCTATCTGATCTTTTTGGTGACAGAATTGAAACACTGGCAAAACCGCAGTGTATTAGCCGAAAAGACGCTCGACGCCCGTAAGTCGGCCACCGCCCTGGATGACGAATTTATCGGCGGTCAGGGAATGAAATTGAAAGTCGATCCAAACCAGAATTACAACGAGATCACAAGTCAGATTTTAAAGCTGGCGCAATCGTCACTGATGGCCCGTAGTGTTTTTCTGTATCTTTTTAATTCGAATGAACATACTTATTCACTGCAATCTTTTCAGGCGCCAAACGGGATCGGACTCAATCCCGATTTTAAGGCGGAAGGCACGATTTTTCGTGACTTTCACTTAAATGCCCGCCCGCAGATATTTTCGGCGGACAATCTCGAGCCCGGCAGTTTGGTATATTACGCCGAAGCGCCTAAAGTCGGTTCGATCATGGTAGTGCCGATTATGTTGCATGAGGATGTATTTCTCGGCGTTATGGGGCTTGACAGTATCGACCGTGAAGCCTGGGGGCATGAGGATATTGACCTGATCAAACTTTTTGCGGAGTTATTTTCATCCTCAATCTGGCAGATCGATGCTATTGACCGGCAAAGTACCCACATTCAGTTTTTCAAAGATCTCTGTAAACTGAACACCGAACTCTCGATTGGAATCGAGGCGTTAGACCTGTATAAGGAAGCCAGCCATATTCTCCATAAATTTTTTAGTTTCGATAAACTGACGTTCGCCGTCCCGCGCGAAGAAGATTCACAGGAACTCTACATAGAATTTGTCGAAGGCTCTGAGACCGATTACAGCATCGGGCACCGCATAATCTGGAGCGGCGGCCTCTGGGAGAAAATCATTAAGGACGGTGAGCGCCTGCTGTTGAATGACTACGAGCAGGAAAATGTGGCATTTCGCTTTCAACCCGGCGATCTGAACATTTTGCCGTTTCGCTCCTGCCTGGGAATTCCGCTGGAAGCCGGACGCAAACGTCTTGGCGGTGTTCTTATGGAAAGTTACCAAACCCGCAATTACATTCCCGAAGAAGGTGATACCCTGGCGCTATTCGGCAAGAATCTGAGTGAAATCATCAACCGCATGAATATTTACCGATCGATGAAAGACCTCGCCCTGATCGACGGTCTGACCGGAATCTACAATCACCGGGCTTTCAAGGAACGGCTTCAGGTCGAAATCGAACGCGCTCGCCGTTACGGAACGACCCTGACTTTAATGATCCTCGATTTGGATAAATTCAAACGGATCAATGATACATACGGACATTTATTTGGTGACCTGGTGCTGAAAAAGTCCGCCAATATTATCCGGGGCAGCGTGCGAACGGTCGATACCGTCGCCCGCTACGGTGGTGAGGAATTTGCCGTAATTTTGATCAATACCGATAAAAACAGCTGTTACAAAACGGCTGAGAGAATTCGCAGTAACGTCCAGAGTTTCGCCTTTGAAAAAGATGGCATTCGCGAGCGCATGACCATCAGTATCGGCATGGCGGAATATCCCAATGACGGCAATGACGTCCAGGCTTTGATTGCCGCATCCGATATGTCGATGTACCATTCGAAGCGGCTGGGTGGCAATAAAATAACTTTGTATAAAACCGATTTTGATGCATAAAGGAGTAAAAAATGAGTAAAGGCGGAAAAGGTTTTGCCGATAAGACATCCAAAACCTCGAAAAACAAAAAAACCACATGCCCCGTTTGCGGCGAAAGCATAGAGTTTATCAAACATATTGAGACAGTTAATCCAACTCAAAACTCAATGCGTTTCAAAGAAAAAATGGTTGGCGTTTGTAAGTGCAATCGCGCTGAAATCATTAAATAAACCAAACGACGCTCTGCGATCACAATCGATAATTTTTATCGACCGGAGCGGTCAGGATGGGGCTTTCGTCTATGCTGGATAAATCCCGGATGAACAAACAAATCTTCCTTTGGTCGATATTTTTATCGTTCTGCGTGACGGGAATAATCAGCTGTGCCGCTCAACACGCCGCAACCGAGACGCAAATATCTGTCAAAAACGAGCCGCCGACTACATACGATTCCAAAGCGTTGACGCATTTTATGGCGGGCGATAATTACGCCCTGCAGGGCGATTATGCCATGGCTGTGCTGGAATACCAGGATGCGCTTTTGTATGAAACCAAGTCCGCGGCGATCTACAGCTCGCTGGGCAAGGCTTATATTAATCTTGGGAAGCTGGAGCGCGGACTGGCGGCGCTGGAGAAGGCCAATCAATTGGCGCCGGACGACATTGAAACCCGCGAGATTCTGGCACAGATTTACTTTCTGACCGGCCGCAACAAGCAGGCTGAACAACAATACGAGGCATTGATAGCTCTGCGACCGGGCGATCCTGAAATACTGTATCAATTGGCCGCCATTTATTTGAAAAACCGCAAGATTGACGAGGCGCTAAAGATCTACGATAATATTTTCGCCGGTGACTCGACTCAATTACAAGCGCTTGAAAAAGCGGCCGAAGTCGCCATTATTAATCGTAATCTGGATAAGGCGATCGGCTATTATAACCGGCTGGTTGAGCTGAGTCCGGACAGTCTCTCTTACCTGAAGACCCGGGCGGATCTGGCGGTCGTTGCCGGTGATTTTGAAACGGCGATTAAAATTTATAAGATGCTGATTGTCAAAATCCCCGGCGATATTGAATTGCGGGAGCAGCTCGGTGAAATCTTGTCCCGCAGTGACAATTTCGAAGAAGCCCGCACCACCCTGGAATTGATAATCTCGGCGAATCCGGAAAGAAAAGCCAGTTATGCCAGTTTGGTTTTTTTGCTGATCAGAAACAAGGCTTATCCGGCCGCTTTAAGCCTGTTGGATTCAGCCGTGCTGAAATTTCCCGATGATCCGAATTTTCTGGTCATGCAGGGGACGATCTATAACATACTCGGGAATTACACTGCGGCGGAATCTGTCCTGGAAACGGCTTTGCGGATGGAGGCGGATAATCTTCAGGCCCGGCACCTTTTGGCAACAGTGTGGGATGTGCTCCATAAATATTCGCGCTGTGACAGTTTGTACGATGTCATTTTACAGGGTAATCCCGGGGACATCGTGGCCCTGAATAATTATGCCTATAGTCTCGCCGTGCGCGGAGAACGGCTGGAAAATGCCTTTAAAATGGTGGAATCCGCCCTCGCCAAGGACCCGGAAAATTCCTCTTATCTGGATACAAAAGGCTGGATTCTGTATCGGCAGAAAAAGTTTGCCGAAGCGCTTAAATATATTGAGAAATCTGTGCAAACCGGTGGGGACAATGCTGAGGTGCTGGAACATCTCGGCGATATATATATGGCGCTCAAACAGCCGGAGAAAGCCCGCAGTTTTTATCAGCGGGCGGCAGACATCGACCCAAACAATGAAAATCTCAAAAGTAAACTCCGGCCATAATTTCCCGAAATTTTTATTGATGAGCCTGGCGCTATCCGCTCTGCTTCGGAATTGCGCAATAGTCCCGACTTTACGGGAAATTCCTTATAGTACGGATGTCTCTGGATTGCAGGATCGTCGTGACAAGTTGAACAAAATTTCGGGCTTGACGGGTTCCGGCCAGCTCGTTTTTTCCGGTGAAACCGGCGGCGGTACATTATTTTTTGATATGGAATTGCAAACTCCGGATTCACTGAAATTTCATGTTCAGGACCCGCTCGGCCGCCGGCTGGCGGACATCGAATTAAGCGGAGAAACCTATCACCTTCGGCTGGTTCGGGAAGGCAAATATTATACCGGCACGCAGATCAATACGGAACAGTTGCCGTTTAAATTCGGTGAACTCGATCCGGGGATGATTCGGCATATTCTGTTGGGCTTACCTCTACGCGGAGATTGTGACCCGGCCGGATCGGAAAATCAGGCGACGAATCAGTTATCCGGCATACGATATAAGTTTAAACCCGGCCGGGCCGAACTATCCGAAATTATCTGGCAGCAGGATGACCGGCGGCTGAGAATTATCTATAAAAAATATATGGAAGTCGCCGGAATCAAACTGCCGGCCGACATTGAAATTTCCGATGCGTTGTCTGATTTGAACGTTGAAATTCATTTCTCCCATTTCAATGCAGGGATGATTAAATTTCAAACGCAATGAAACCGACATATTTGAGGTAAACGTGGATTTGGAAAACAAAAAATTGGTGTCAGTTGTGATTCCGGTCTTTAACGAAGTGGAATCACTGCGGGAACTAAACGAAAAAATCCAGTTGGCTTTTCAGAAAACCGGATACGATCTGGAAATTATTATAGTTGACGATGGCAGTCGGGATGGTTCGGCAGCTTTGGCGAAAGAAATAGCCGGTGCTTTTCCGAATGTAATCGCTACCGGATTTCAGCGTAATCGTGGAAAAGCCGCCGCTCTGAATGAAGGCTTTCGCATTGTCCGCGGCGAATTTGTTGCCACGATTGATGCCGATCTGCAGGATGATCCGGAAGCGCTCCCGGCCATGTTGAACTATCTGCAGGAATCGGGTAATGATCTCATTTCCGGCTGGAAGCAAAACCGCCAGGATCGTTTCGTAAAAAAAAGAACTTCAAGGATTTTCAATTTCGTCACGCGTAAACTGACCGGATTGAACCTTCATGACATTAACAATGGTCTGAAAGTTTACCGCGCCGAAGTTATCAAGTCCATTAACCTGTACGGCGAACTGCATCGCTATATTCCGGTGCTGGCCAAGGTCGAGGGTTTTTCCAGCGGTGAGTACAAAGTCCGGCATTTTCCACGGAAATACGGTAAGACCAAGTACGGACCAAGCCGGTTTTATAAAGGTATGCTCGACCTGCTGACGGTTCTCTTTATCACCCGTTTCACGAAACGCCCCATGCATTTTTTCGGTTTGTGGGGAATTATGATCGTTTTGATCGGCCTGCTTTCCGAGTTATGGGTACTGATTTTGAAATTCGGATTGCATGAGCCTTTTAGAAATCATGTGGCGCTGATGATATTTGGTGTTCTGCTGATCGTGTTCGGGATGCAATTTTTTTCACTTGGACTGATCAGTGAGATGATTACTTTCCAGAACAGGAAAGAAAAATAATGTCCGGATATAGATTTTCCGTCATTATTCCGTCTTATAACCGAGCGGACGAAGTCGTTGATTTGCTATGTTCGCTTCAGGCCCAGACCATTGAGCATAATTGTTTTGAAGTGTTGATAGTGGACGATGGTTCGACTGACGAAACCGAAAAGCAAGTGATAGAACTATCATCGCGAATTGATTTTCATCTGCGTTTTTTTCGACGTGATCATGAAGGGCCCGGCCCGGCTCGTAATTACGGAATGTCACAGGCGGAAGGCGTCTATTTTCTTTTCATCGATTCGGATTGTCTGGCAGATGAAAGCTGGTTGAAGGAAATCGATTCGGCGGTCGTGCGGGAAGAGCCGGATGCATTTGGCGGCCCGGATTCGGTTTTGGCGCATTTTACTCCGCTTCAAAAAGCGATCGATTACAGCATGACCTCGTTTATCACGACCGGCGGGATGCGCGGACATTCGAAAAAGCGGCTGGCGAAGTTCTATCCGCGCAGTTTTAATATGGGCATTCGTCGTGAAATTTTTACAAAACTCAGTGGAATGGGTACTCTGCGTCATGGCCAGGATATCGAATTCAGCCGGCGGATCGTGGCCAGTGGTGCGAAGGTTATCTACATTCCGGAGGCTTATGTCTATCATAAACGCCGAACCAGCCTGCGGAAGTTTTATCGCCAGATTTTCAACTGGGGGGTCGCACGCATCAATTTGTCAAGATTGGATGGCGCTAACCTGGAACCGTTGCATTTTATCCCGGCTGTCGGCGCTGATGGCTTTGTGGTTTTATTTATTTTGGGATTGTTTAATCGGATTGTTCTGCGACTGTGGCTGGTTTGTCTGGTGCTTGGATTGGTATTGCTCGGATTTATGGCGGTTGATGCGTGGCGTCGACATCGCGATTGGCGTACGGCCTTATTGGTCCCGATCGTAGCCCTGACCCAGATTTTCGGATACGGGTTCGGATTCACGACGGCTTTCATCTGGCGGATAGTTTTGGGCAAAGCCGAATTTACCGGGTTCGTGAGGAAATATTATAAGTGACTGATATTCCGGCCAGCAACATCAATTTTCATAAAGAGCAGTACTGGGCGGCTGCCAATTTTATAGAAAATTATATCGGGCTGTCCGGGCAATCGAATCTCAGAATACTGGAAGTCGGTTCGGCGGAAGGCGGCGGACTGAAATATTTTGCCGAAAAAGGACATTCCTGTTATGGCCTGGAATATTCGCCTGGCCGCTCGGAAATTGCTGAAACGCTGAACCAATCCGGCGGCATCAGGTTCATCAATGGTGACATTACCGATCTGGAATCGTATTTGGACCGACTAGATGCGAAAATGGATTTGGTACTTTGTTGTGATGTAATCGAGCATATTCCTTCGGACAAAAAGGAATTGGCGCTCAGAAACATGAAATATTTATTGAAAGATAACGGTCTTCTTTTTATCTCTTTCCCGCCAAAATACTCACTTTTTGCCGGTCATCAGCAGGTCATTCCGGACTGGACAAGATGGCTTCCATATCTGTTTTTACTGCCGGACAAATTGTACTCTGCCTTCTTAGGATGGCGCGGTGTTCGCAGTGCAATCGTGGCGGAAATGCTTGCGACCAAACACTCCCGGCTTTCGATAAATCAATTTGAAAAAATGGTTTATGAAAGTGACTTCCGGATTCTTAAAAAGGATTTTTATCTTATTCGGCCACGTTTTGAATATCGGTATGGAATACGGCGCCTGCGACTTCGTTGTGATGTAAAAATCATCAGAGAAATTCTAAACCTTGGTGCGGTTTATTTATTACGACCATGCGAAAAGTCCTGATCCTGACATATTACTGGCCACCGGCCGGCGGACCCGGCGTCCAACGCGTCCTGAAATTCGCAAAATATCTGCCGGAATTCGGATGGGAACCCGTGATATTGACAGTGAGCAACGGCGATTACCCGGCGATTGACGAAAGCTTATGTGAAGAAATTCCAGCCGGATTGCGCGTTTATAAAACGCGTACGATCGAACCGTTCTCGGCATATCGGAAAGTAACCGGTGAAAAAGCGACCCGCCAGATACCGACTTATGTAATTAATGCAGATCCGAAAGATAACTGGCGTAACCGGTTACTAAAATGGACGCGGGCGAATATATTCCTGCCGGATGCCCGTCTCGGCTGGATTCCTTTTGCCCGGAAAGCAGGTCGTGAAATCATTCAAAACGAAAATATTTCTGTAATTCTTTCATCGTCGCCCCCTCATTCCCTGCAATTTACGGCACGGGCTCTATCTCGTAAAACAGGCCTGAAATGGGTAGCCGATTTACGCGATCCGTGGACCGAGGCGTTCTGGCAGAGAGAATTAAAGGCGATCCGGCCGGTGCGGCTTTTAAACCGGCGGATGGAAAAAAAGATACTCGATTCGGCTGACGCTTTGGTTACTGTCAGCCCTTCTCTGGCCGATTTGTTTCGAGCGAAGACCGGCAAGGATTGTGCGGTGATTCCGAACGGATATGATGCCGCGGATTTTGAAGATATTCAGAAAGTGAATGACCCAAAGTTTACGATCACTTATTCCGGCACTCTGGGAAAAGATCAACCGATCAGCGCATTGTTAAAAGCATTGAATAGCCTCAAGCCGGAGATACTACAACAAATCCAGGTGAAATTCTTTGGCAGTGTTCATTCGCGACAAGCAACTGAAATTCAAGCGGCCGGGCTGAATAACATAGTCACGGTTTTGCCGTACCTGCCGCACCGGGAATTAATTGCGCGGATCGTCAACTCGGAAATCTTACTGCTGGTCATTCCGGACACCTTTGACAATAAAGGAATTTTAACCGGTAAGGTATTTGAATACCTGGCAACCGGTAATTTTATTCTGGGACTCGGACCGAAGAATTGCGATGCGGCCCGCTTGATAGCCGAGACGAAGGCCGGAGTAATGAAACCCTACACGGCTGATTTGACAGAAATCAT
>JAZDEI010000019.1:0-2806 GCA_043808945.1 Fidelibacterota bacterium
GGCAAATAAAGACTGGTAATCAATCATGTTTCTATTCTGAGTTATCCGCTATTCTTTGCTGGTTTCGCCGATGTATTTTCCTTACATTTCGGCCGTTAATTGAGATGATATTTTTTGAAACAGCAGATCCAAACTAAACAAATTGATGGCATCGGCCCGGTTGTATTACGCCGTAACCGGCGTGCCCGGCGACTAATTTTGCGAGTTCGGCCCGGTCAACCGGTGACGATAACCATTCCTTTCCTGGTCAGCGTGAAGTCCGCGCTGGCTTTTCTCGAAGCAAATCGGGATTGGATCCTGAAAAAACTTCATACGCTTAAAACTCACCAGCCAATTCCGGTCGTCATCGACGGAAAACATCCGGTGCAAACCCGTACTCACCGCCTGGAATTACAGCCTGTTACGGCGGCAATAATTAAGGTTGCTGTCCGGTCAGACACCATCAGCGTTCGTTATCCGGCCGAACAATGCGTTACGGATCCGCGTATTCAGGAAGTCATCGCGCAGGGACTGACGGCCGCCTACCGCATCGAAGCCCAACAGTTTTTGCCCGCACGTCTGCAGGCGCTGGCCGAACGATATGGTTTCCGTTACAATCACGTAACAATTAAAAATCTCAAATCACGCTGGGGCAGTTGTTCGGGCCTGAATAATATCAACCTGAACCTGCACCTGATGCGTCTGCCGGACGAGCTGATCGATTATGTTATTTTGCATGAATTGATGCACACCCGCATCGGAAACCACGGGCCGGTTTTCTGGGCAGAATTAGTTAAAATCCTGCCATCTGTTAAAAGTCTGAGAAATCAGCTGAAAATCTATGCCCAACGCGGTTTTCTGGACTCGGTTCTCGTCGGACATTAGGTTTTTCCGGTCAATTATTAAGATTAGACCGGCCATCAAATTGCTTACGTATCGCTTAAATTATTTAAGAACGTCTTTTTTATTTCAACATAAATTTAATAACTTTTCAGCATGGCAATGTCCACCGGACTGACTCCGCAAAACAAAAACAAACCACAATCAACGCCGGCCAATCCTTTTCCGCAAGTGATGACAGATTCGGATTGGCAAAAGCTGCTGGCGTTAAAAAATGATCACGTCAATGCAATTGTTGCCGAATATACCAGACTATGCCGGCCGGCGAAAGTTACTGTCATCAGCGATACGCCGAGAGAGATCGCATATATCCGGCAATTAGCATTAGCATCCGGCACCGAAAAGGTGCTCAAAATCGAAGGCCACACTATCCACTATGACGGTTATTTCGATCAGGGGCGCGACAAGGAACACACCCGGATTTTAATCAGCGATAAGCACCTGATGAATGAAAGGATCAACACTCTTGACCGAACCGCCGGATTGGCCGAAATCCGCGAACTGCTCGACGGAATTATGACCGGCAGGGAAATGCTGGTACGTTTTTATTGCCTCGGGCCACTTGGTTCGGCTTTCTCCATCCCGGCCTTGCAGATCACGGACTCGGCCTATGTTGCGCACTGCGAAGATTTATTATATCGTCCGGGTTATCGGGAATTTCAGCGATTAAACGGCAGTGATGGTTTTTTTCATTTTATTCACAGTGCCGGTGAATTGGATGAGAGCGGTTGCACCAAGAATATCGACCGGCGCCGAATTTATATCGATATAGAAAGTGACCGGGTTTTAAGTGTCAACAATCAGTACGCCGGCAACAGCGTCGGCCTGAAGAAACTGGCTCTACGCCTGGCAATCAATAAAGCCAACCATGAGGATTGGCTGGCCGAACATATGTTTATCATGGGAGTTCACCCGCCGCAGAAAAGCCGCACGACCTATTTCACGGGAGCCTTTCCCAGCGCCTGTGGCAAAACCAGCACCGCCATGTTGCCCGGCCAGACCATTGTCGGGGACGATATTGCTTATCTGCATATGGCAGATGATGGCATTTGTCGGGCGGTGAATATCGAATCCGGTATCTTCGGCATCATTGCCAACGTCAACCCGGTCGACGATTCGCTGATCTCAAATTGCCTGACTACACCGCGCGAATTGATTTTCTCGAATGTTCTCGTGCAAGACGGCCGGCCGTATTGGTTGGGAATGGGCTCTGTTCTGCCAACTTCCTGTTTTAATCATTCCGGTGATTGGTTTAAAGGTAAAATGGATGCGGCCGGAAAAGAGATTCCGCTAGCTCATAAAAACGCCCGCTATACGATGCGCCTCAGTGAGTTGGATAATCTCGATCCGCATACCGAAGATCCTGAGGGCGTACCGGTGGAGGCCATTATCTACGGCGGCCGCGATTCGGACACGAATCCACCGGTAATTCAAGCACTCGACTGGCAACATGGTGTTGCTTTTGGCGCTACACTAGAATCCGAAACTACCGCCGCCACGCTCGGTCAGGAAGGTCGCCGGATATTCGCGCCGATGGCTAATCTGGATTTCATCGTTGTGCCGCTCGGGCTATATGTCGCAAATCATCTGAAATTCGGGGCACGGTTACAGAAAAAACCGCATGTGTTCGCCACCAACTATTTCCTGAAAGATGCCGCCGGTAATTATTTGAACGAAAAAACCGCTAAAATAATCTGGATTCTGTGGGCGGAGGGCCGGGTACATGGCGAATATAAAGCAATTCCGACGCCGGACGTTTTTCTGCCGGAATATGCCGACTTGCAGAAATTGTTTAAAATGGTGCTCAACAAAGATTACAGCCGCGCCGCCTATGAACACCAATTCACCCTGCGCACCGATAAACTGATCGCCAAACTTGACCGCATCATACCAATTTATCAGAACGAATCCGTTCCGGACGAGTTCA
>JAZDEI010000020.1:0-18553 GCA_043808945.1 Fidelibacterota bacterium
ATCCACCAGAATGATAAGGATTCACCAAACGGACTGGACGAATAGGATATTAAATGTTTATAAACCGACCGGTATTTCTTCGTACGATGTGGTCCGCAGGGTCAAGCATGTCATTAAAATCAAGAAAGTCGGACATGGCGGGACGCTCGATCCGTTCGGCGAAGGAGTTTTGTTGATTCTGATCGGCCAGGCTACCAAACAAATGGCGCAATTACTAAACCTTCCGAAAACGTATGAAGCGATTCTGAAATTGGGTGAAGCGACAGCTTCCGGTGACAACACGAATCCGGTTGTACGCACCGCTGAAATCCCGGCTCTCACGTCCACAATGTTGCAGGAAGTCGCCACCCGGTTCAATGGCCGGATCGAACAAATGCCGCCGGTTTATTCTGCTAAAAAAATCAACGGTAAGCCGGCTTATCTTTATGCTCGTAAAGGTCTGCCGGTGACTCTTCGTCCGAGTCTTATAAATATTTATAATCTGGACTTATCTCTGACCGATGCCAGTACGATTTTTATGCACGTGACTTGCTCCAGCGGGACGTATATCCGAAAATTAGGCGAGGACATCGCTCAGGCTCTCGGCACGGAAGGGCATTTGACCGCTTTGAAACGAACTCGCATCGGAGATTTTAGTTGGGAAAATGCGCTTCCATTTGACGAATTAGAAAGTTTAGCGACGGAAGTGCCGGTAAGATAGGATGAATGTCTTTTACGGAATTGAAAATGTACCTGCTGATTACGAAGGAGCCTGCGTGACTCTCGGCGTTTTCGACGGTTTGCATCTGGCGCATCGCCGGATTATCCAACAAGTGGTCGAAACCGCGTCCGATCAGCAGAGCCGGTCGATGTTGATTACGTTCGAACCGCATCCGCGACAGGTTTTGAATCGCTCATCGGTTAATAATTTACCGATCCTGACGACTGCCTCGGAAAAAACGGAATTGCTGAGATCAACCGGGCTGGATGATGTTCTTTTCCTGAAGACAGATACTGTTTTTCTGGCAACCGGCCAGGATGAATTTATCGCAGATATTCTGGTGAAAAAGTTGAAAATATGTTCAGTCGTTGTCGGTTACGATTATCACTTTGGACGAGATCGGCAGGGTAATCCGCAAACACTTGAAACGGCCGGGGAAAAATGGAATTTTAAAGTAGCTATTGTTCCGCCGTTTACTTTGAACGGAGTGCCGGTCAGATCTTCCATCATACGGCAATTGCTGAAAGAAGGCCAGGTTGAGAAAGCCAATGAATTACTGGGCTGGCAATATGGTTTTACCGGAAAAGCAATCAAAGGTTCGGGTCGCGGGCGAAAACTCGGTTTCCCGACGGCCAATCTAAACGTTACGGCAGAGAAACTGATTCCGGCAGATGGTATTTATTTTGTGAGAGCCGGATTGCAGGAGCGGACATTTTACGGACTTTTAAATATTGGCATACGCAAGACTTTCAACGAATCGGAGCGTGTAATTGAGTTGTATATCATCGGAATTCCCGATGTAAATTTGTACGGTCAGGAAATCAGAGTAACCATGCTTGAAAGGCTCAGAGATGAAATGAAATTTGATTCGGCGGCAGAACTCACAGTGCAAATGCACGCCGACCTGACTTTATGTTTAGAGAAAATAAAAATAATTGAAAATGAAACGGAGGTATGTTTTAAATGACATTGACAAAAGAAATCAAGAGTGATTTAGTCGCAAAGTATGGCAAGAACGATCAGGATACGGGTTCGATAACCGCCCAGATTGCACTTCTGACCGAGAGAATCAAAGGACTCGGTCAGCATTTTACGGCCAACGCCAAAGATCACAGTTCCCGGCGCGGTTTGATGAAAATGGTCAGCAGTCGCCGACATTTGCTGGAATATTTGCGCAAAAAAGATAATGCGACTTACAAAGAATTGATCGAAAAGTTAGAATTAAGAAAGTAAAACAGTTAGGAGTTAATAATTGTACCAAAAAAAGATGACCCTTGGTGGTCGTGAATTAGTTATTGAGACCGGCCGCATGGCCAAACAGGCGTCCGGTGCGGTTCTCGTCCGGTACGCAGATACGATGATTTTAGTGACAGCGGTGTCAAATTTCGATGCCGTCTCGTTGCAGGATTTTTTTCCGCTACAGGTTGAATATCGCGAACGGGCCTATGCCGCCGGAAAGATTCCGGGCGGATTTTTCAAACGAGAAGGCCGTCCTTCCGAGAAGGAAATTCTCGGCTCGCGCCTGATCGATCGTCCGATCCGGCCGCTTTTTCCGGAAGGTTTTCGTTGTGATACTCAGGTGATTGCTAATGTGATCTCGAGTGATCAGTCGAATCCTGCCGATGTGCTCGGTATTATCGGAGCATCTGCTGCCCTGATGATTTCGGATATCCCGTTCGACGGGCCGATCGCCGGAGTGCGAGTTGGTCGGATCGACGGCGAATTTATCCTTAACCCGACGATTAAACAGACGGAAACGAGCGAGATCGAAATTATCATTGCCGGAACGGAAGATTCGGTTGTGATGGTTGAAGGTGAATGTAAGAACATTTCGGAAGATTTGTTGGTAGCCGCAATTGAGTTCGGCCATACAGCGATCCGCGAAATAATTCAGTTCCAGAAAGAAATAATCAACGATCTCAAGCCGGAAAAGCATCCGATCGTCGCCGTCGAAGAACCGCTGGAACTCAAAGCGGCTATTGAGGCCCAGATCGTACCGATGCTGCCGGAATGGCGCCGTTTGGCGTTAATTGCCAAAAAGCAACGAGCGGAAAGTGTTCGGGCTTTCATTAAGAAATTGACGGAAGAAAATGCCGAACAATATCCCGACAGCGACAGCTATATCGCTCAGGTCGTCGATGAAATACTTAAAAAAGATATGCGCCAGATGATCCTCGAAACCGGAAAACGTCTCGATGGACGCGGCACGGAAGAAATTCGACCGATCACTTGTGAAATCGGCGTCTTGCCGCGCGCCCACGGCTCGGCTCTTTTCACTCGCGGTGAAACTCAGAGTCTGGGTTCGGTGACACTCGGCACCAAACTCGATGAACAAACGATTGACGACATCGACCGTGAAGAGTTTACCAAGAAATTCATGCTGCATTACAATTTTCCGCCATTCAGTGTCGGCGAAGTCAAGCCTATGAGAGGCACCGGCCGTCGCGAGATCGGACATGGTAATTTGGCTGAAAGAGCTCTGAAGATGCAAATACCGACCGAAGAGGAATTTCCATATACTATCCGGATCGTTTCGGATATCCTGGAATCGAACGGTTCTTCTTCGATGGCCACGGTTTGCGCCGGATCGTTGGCGATGATGGATGCCGGTATTCCGGTTAAGGAAACTGTCGCCGGAATCGCGATGGGATTGATCAAGGAAAACGACCGGATTATTGTGCTTTCGGATATTATGGGAGCAGAGGATCACTACGGCGATATGGATTTCAAAGTTACAGGTACACGCCAGGGCATTACCGCGATCCAGATGGATTTGAAAATCCGCGGTATTGCGGCCTCGACGATGCACTCTGCGCTGGAACAAGCCCGGGTCGGTCGGATTCATATTATCGATAAAATGGAACAAACCATCAGCCAGCCGCGCGAAAAGATTTCGGATTTTGCGCCGCGCATGCTGACCGTTAAAGTCGATGTCGAATTGATCGGCGAAATCATCGGTCCCGGCGGGAAAAATATCCGTGCCATGCAAACCGAAAGTGGTTCGAAAATCGAGATCGATGATAATGGCATGGTTTTCATTTCTTCGACGGATTTTGAATGCGCCGAAAAAGGCCGGCAGTTGATCATCGGCATGACCGCAAAGCCCGAAGAAGGCAAGATTTATCGTGACTGTACCGTAAAAAGGTTGGAAACCTACGGCGCGTTCGTCGAATTTCTACCGGGTAAAGAGGGTCTCCTGCACGTTTCGGAAGTGGCCTGGCAAAGAACGGAAGACATTAGCAGTGTTCTGAAATTAGGTGACAAAGTCGATGTA
This sequence comes from Fidelibacterota bacterium, assembly GCA_043808945.1. Lineage (GTDB taxonomy): Bacteria > Fidelibacterota > UBA2242 > UBA2242 > UBA2242 > JAGNGI01. The sequence goes on from JAZDEI010000020.1 coordinate 3,975, forward strand.
CTGTTGAAGAAAATCGCCGCACCGGGACGTTTTGAGCTGTCGATCAGAGAACTGACTGAAAAACCGGAAGGTTATCAGGATGCGCCGCGCCCGTCACGCCCGCCGAGATCGGGTGGTTACAATGATCGTTCGCGCGATGATCGGTCCTCGAATCGTCCGCCGCGTTCACGTTATTGATCTATGGTTGGCGAAAATATCCAGCGCACGGTTCTGCCAAACGGAATCCGGGTATTATCCGAATATGTCGATTCGGTTTACTCGGTATCGCTCGGATTCTGGATGCTGGCGGGTTCGCAGGATGAAGACGCCGCGGAAAACGGCATAGCCCATTTACTCGAGCACATGGTTTTCAAAGGCACGCGGAAACGTTCGGCCTTTGCGATTGCGCACGAGATTGAATCGTTAGGTGGCAATATCAATGCCTTTACCAGTCGTAATGTGACTTGCTATCATGTACAGTTATTACACGAACATCTGGCAAAAGGCATTGATGTCTTGGCCGATCTGGTGCTGAACGGCCGTTTCGACCGCAATGAAATGGATAAGGAAAAGGGCGTCATTACCGAAGAAATTCGTGAAATCGAAGATACGCCGCATGACCTGATTCACGATCTGTTTAACCTGCAGATATTTCCGGACCAGGCTATTGGGCGACCAATCCAAGGAACGGTCGAGAGTGTCAATGGTATCCAGATCGCCGACCTGAAACGTTTTATTCGGAAAAATTACACAGCCGGTCGTTTGGTAATCGCGGCCGCCGGACGGGTCGATCATGAACATTTGGTTAGATTGGTGACGAAGTACTGCTCTGAAATGCCGAACGGAGGGATGGTTCCGGAGAAAGAATCCATACCTGTCGCAGTAGACGCCCGCAGAATTATTACCAAGCCGATCAACCAGACTCACATTGTCCTCGGCCGACGCATCTTCGGGCAGAGCGATCCGAGACGATATCAGTTGGGCTTGCTCAATATGATCCTGAGTGGCGGCATGACATCGCGTCTATTTCATAATATTCGGGAGAGATACGGCTTCGTCTATGAAGTTTATTCTTTTTCGGATTTATTTATGAATGAAGGATTGTTCGGGATTTATGCCGGTGTCGAAAAAAACAAACTTTCCACGATTGTTGGGAAAATTTACCGTGAGCTCGAAGCGCTTTACTGCAAACCGATTCCTGCCCGTGAACTGAAAAAAGCCAAACAGCAGTCGAAAGGCGGATTGGTTTTATCAATGGAAAACACGAATGCCCGGATGAGCAACCTGGCAAAGATGGAGATTTACGAAAACCGGATTTTCACCCTGGCAGAGCTGTTGGAAATTATCGATGCCATATCAGGCGAAGAATTGCAAAAACTCGCCGGGTATCTGTTCGATTCGACCACATTCATCGAAACGATTATTCAACCGGCCGAAGCCTGAGAAAAATACCGGTGTGAGTCGTGATGTTTTTCTGAAGAAAAATTGATAAGGGAGTGACTGATGTTAAAAAAGATTATTCCGGCCGAACGTACTGAGAAAGTGACATATGCAATCCGCGATATCGTCGTTAAAGCGAAGAAACTCGAGGCCACCGGTAAGAAGATTCTCTATTTGAATATCGGTGATCCGCCGGTTTACGATTTTGAGACTCCCCGGGAATTGCGCCAGATCGTGATAGACAAGATTATGCGCTCCGATGCCGGAGTAAAACCAAATGTCGCGACCTATTGTGATTCGATGGGGATTGCCGAAGCCCGCGCTGCTGTAGCGCACTATGCGACCACTAGAAAAGGCATTCCGAATATTACCGGTGAAGATGTCATCATGGCCAATGGCGCCTCGGAAGCTATTACTCTGGCGATTGCCGCTCTGGTCGATCCCGGCGATAATATCATGACTCCGGCGCCGGGTTATCCGTTATATAGCGGGCAAATTCCTGTCTATCATGGTGAACTGAATCCATATTTACTGAATGAAGAAACCGGTTGGCAGATCGATTTCGAGGAACTCGAACAGCGGGTCAATTCCAGAACCAAAGCCATCGTCGTGATTAATCCGAATAATCCGACCGGCGCTAATTACAGTAAGGAAAGCCTGCTGAATATCATTAATTTTGCCCGCCGTCATAATCTGGTGATCTTCGCTGACGAGATTTATGACAAACTGTTGTTCGACGGCCGACAACATCTGTCTATTGCGGCCCTTTCGACCGATGTCCCGGTAATAACCTTTAGCGGTCTGAGCAAGAATTATATCATGCCGGGCTGGCGGGTTGGCTGGGCGATTTTCTCGGATCCTTCCGGCGTAATGTCCGACTATCGCGAAGCAATCAACAAACTTCTGCGGGCCAGACTATGTTCGCCACATCCCCAGCAGTATATGGTAGCGCCGGCTCTGAATGGGGATGATGCTCATCTCCCGGCGGTCATTCAGAAATTGACTGCGCGTCGTGACATCACCTACGAAATGCTGAATCAAATTCCGGGAATAACGTGTGTCAAACCGGACGGTACCTTTTACGCATTTCCGAAAATCCAGTTGCCGTCAGGCGTCACTGATGAACAATTTGTCCTCGAACTGCTTGAAGACACAGGAGTTCTCGTCGTTTATGGCAGTGGTTTTGGTCAAAAAACTGGCACCAATCATTTCCGAATCGTTTTTCTGCCGGACGAGAATATTCTGCGCCAATCATATACGCTTTTAAGTGAGTTTACCGGTAAATTTTACCAGAAACATAACTTTAAACCGGAATAATCGCAGGATAAAGTCATAGCCGATCTTAGTCTCTCAAAGAACCGGGTTTTAGTATATCATAAAATTGATGTGCAACGCGAAATCGGAATGGGATGTATCAATCCCGCGAAGTTTCGGAAACAGATCGTATTCCTATTGGAATCAGGGTATGAATTTGTTACCCTGCAAGAGTTATCTTTGCGGAAGGATGCCCGGAATTTAATCGCCCTGACTTTTGATGACGGCTACCAAGGTGTTTTTACATATGCCTTTCCAATTCTGCGGGCGTACAACATCCCGGCCACTGTCTTTTTAATCACTAACTACTTGGGCGTGAAAAACACCTGGGATATCAACCTTGGAGGGATTAAGCACCAACATCTCGCGATTCCTGAAATTATGGAATTGGTCAGGAATGGCTGGGAAGTTGGCTCTCATGGCATTTCTCACCGTTTGTTGATTGGAATGCCAGGTTCAGAGATTCATGCGGAATTACTCCATTCCAAACAATTTCTAGAGCATCGTTTCAGTACGGACGTCAGGTATTTTTGTGCGCCGTTCGGGAAATTGAATCGGAAAGTAATTGCAGAGGCCAAGACAGTCGGATACAAGGGAATCTGTGGCTTTTATCCTTTCAAATATTATAAAAGTTTGCCGCCGGATTTTATAATTCTGCGTCTTGCGGTTTACTCGTTTGATTCATTAAAAGCAATAGAAAATAAGTTGGCGGCAAACTGGCGCCTCCACCTAGAAATTATCAAACAAAACGTAGTTAATTTCTGCGCCAACGGCAGCATCATCGTCCAGAATCTGAAATAATAAAAGAATTTACTTGACAAAAGCCATTAATCTGAGTATACTATTAAAGTAATGGTTTAAATGATTGCTTTAATGGATACTGAATGAATAAACCAATTAAAAAATTGTACTATTCGATCGGAGAAGTCAGCGAAATAACCGATTTGAAACAATATGTTTTACGCTACTGGGAAACTGAATTTCCCACACTGACACCAGCAAAAAATCGAGCTGGCAACCGAACCTACCGCGAAAAAGATATTCAATTAATTCAATACATTAAACACCTTCTCTATGATAAGCGTTTTACAATTGAAGGCGCCAAGCAGAAGTTAAAAGAGATCAAACCCGAAGATTGGCAAAAAGCCCTCGAAACTGAAGATTGGAAAGAATTAGACGGGCCGTTAGCGGAAGTTCCTCAGGTTAATTCAGTCCTGAGTGAAATCAAAAAGGGGCTGACGGAACTGCTGGAAATTCTGAACACCTGGTAATCCAATTTTTCATAGACAAATAAGCCCGAATCAATTAAATTATCGCCGTCTTTGAAAATCGGAGCGTAGCGCAGTCCGGCTTAGCGCACCTGAATGGGGTTCAGGGGGTCGGAGGTTCGAATCCTCTCGCTCCGACTAACCGTCTAAAAAGTAACAATCTGTAATCGAGGATTAACAGACAGAATTTTATTGTAAAAGTTATTTTTATTGCGAAATTTCAAATGCAAATATGGAGACCGGATGACAACATTTGTTAAATACTGCCCGACCAATTATGATCGTCAAATTTTAGTCAGCGATTTACGCGAGATAAGTGAAAAAGGCTTTGACGGAGTATTTTTCCCTCTGGCAAAACCATTTACGCCCGATAATCCGGTAATGAAATATTTTCCTGTGGCGCGTATGTCGGAACTGGCAAGGCAGGCCGGTTTAAAGGTCGGAATTATCATCGACTGTTTCCAAAATCAATCTCTTTGGCATAAAGACACTTTTTCCGCGCCGGTCAATTCAAGTGGGACAGCCTATAATCCGGACAAGTGGTATTATCCGGTTTGTCCAAATAACCCAATGGGACTCGCTTTTTATCATAGTCTGCTTGAAAAAATCAATCGCCTTAAGCAGATCGATTATTGTCTACTGGAGGATTTGAGATTTCCATTTTTCTGGCAGGAAGAAGATCTTGATATTCAGCACCGGATGCCATCTTTTTGTTATTGTCCGTTCTGCGTGACAGAGTTTTCATCCATGATGGGCGAAGTTGTGTCATTTGCCGGTCAAATTATTGAAATGTTGCCGGATTGGCTGGAATGGCGCTCAGGAGTTGTCATGAACCTTGTGCATGATGCCCGTGATTTTCTGATAAAAAAGACCAAATTGATTATCAGTGCACCGCCATTGGCCTTGATAGATTTGCCGTTTACGACCGGACAGTTACCGTTGGCTTATGTTGACAACGGCTGTTTGATTGCACCAGAACTTTATCACCGCTCGAAAAGCGGCAACCTGCTTTGGATCGAGGATATTTTGGATCAATATAACCTGGAATTCAAGATGAGCAAATTATTCCCGATCTTTAAAACTCACAATACGGCGGAACTGGAACAATACCAGGCAATCAGTTCCACTAATGCATTTACGGGAATCATAATCGATAATTGGCAGTCCCTGAACCACCCGGACTTAGAATAAAGACTTCTCGATCTCTCGATAAATCAAACTATTATTTAATTAATTGTCCGGACAGTTTTGTGGATAATTTTCGGGCGACTTGCATAAGTGGTGAATCCGCGTCCGCATTTTTCCATACGTCGAGGAAGTAATTCAGGTAAAAACGGGCTTCAGCCGGATGATCGCTGTCATAGTAAAATTGAGCTGAATATATGAGAGCGGGCGCGTGGTTGGGATTGCACGAGAGGATCGCGCCTAATTCTTTCAGAGCAGTAGCAGTATGACCGCCTTTACCTTCGGCGACTGCTCGCATCAACCGGTAATAGACGTTGTTAAGTGAATCGTTATAGGCGGCTGCCATACGAAAGTTTTCTGCAGCCTGATCAAATTGTTCTGATTGTAGATTAATCTCACCACTCAGAAATGCGGAGTATAGAAGAATTCTTTTCTGGTAATTTTGGCTGGCTTCCGTAGAGGACTCTTTAAGTTGCCGGTTACTTTTCATAGCGAGGGATGATTGGCCGGCTGTTAAATGAGTCAAACCTTCCACGAATAATATCAGGTATTTGTCGTCAGAAACGGATTTTATCTGATTTTTATCGTTGATCAGTTCAACGGGTTGTTTTAAGGTGTAATGGATCAGGAAACGGTTAAGATATAGGTTAAGTCGGATATTTTCGTCTTGGTAAGTTCGGAGTGCCTCGGTGATAATACTTAATGCTTTTTGATATTGTCCGAGCTGCAGGTAGGCGTTTGCTAATCTCAGATATATCAGACTGCCGAGATAATTCTGTTTGGCTAATTCGGCCTGATGAGTTTTGAAAAGTGGTTCAAGAATCCGGATCGCTTCATAATAGCGACCGGTGGCAATAAATATTTCGGCCATGCTGTCATAGGGATTCAACTGTTCCGGCGCATATTCCCGGTATAGGTTGAAATATTTAAGCGCTTCCTTGAACAGGCCTTTTTTTGCATAAAGGTAACCGATATAATTGTACGCCAAAACATAATTGGGATTTTGCTTAAGGATGTTAAGGTATATCCGGCGTGCGCCATCGAAATCATAGACCGCTTCTTTACGGTTAGCTGTCAGAATCTGTACGTTGATGTTATCGGGAAATTTGCGGATCAAGGTATCGAGAGTGAGGTCTGCCAGATCTTTGTCGCCTGAAAAATCTGCCTGATAACGATTGATTAGCAACCTTTCGAAATCTGAAGCCGAGTTTGCGAGGCGCCCTGCCTTTTTAAGATATGCCACAGAACTATCCGGTTTTCCAAGGATGTTCAGCGTTTGCGCGATCCGAAAAGCGGCTAATGCAAAGGAGGTATCCGCGGCAAAGGACTTTTTATAGAGTGTCAGGGCATTATCGTAGTAAACCTTGTAGAACAAATCGTCGGCTTGCTGAAAATATGTCAAAGCTTTCGTAGAAGACGATGTAAAAGTTACTTTCTTTTGACAACTCACCATGCTGATGGTGATGAAAAGGATGAGAGGTAATAAATATCGTCTGTTCATTTGTAGGTAATTCCTTATTACATTTAAATCTAAATAAAATTTGCAGGCAAATCAAATGAAAATCTCTTGTACCAGGTTGCGGTTGTTTATACCATTTTTCAATTTTAAATGTTAGATTTACTCGTACTTTTTATATTTGAACTAATAACGAAGTAAGGATGAAACCTGACCTTATATGAAGCCTATTAAACAAGCCTTGATTGCTCATTACAGCCTGCCGCCGGTTATTGGCGGAGTCGAAAGTGTTCTGAAACCTTTAGCCGAAGTCTTTGCCAGAAATGGTTATCTGGTTACAATGCTTAGTGGTAATGGTTCGGTGGTAGGAACAAATATTAAAACCAGTATAGTTCCAGATCTGAATCCTGAAAATCCGCATATCCGCGAAATTCAGCGCGTCCTAAAATTCGGTTCTTTGCCGGAGTTTTACGAATATCGTATGCAAAATCTCCAGCGCCGGATCGAAGCCGAGATCGGCAATATCGATACCGTAATCATCCACAATATAATGACCATGCCGTTTAACCTGACAGCTACCGAAGCGTTCTGGAATTATATCGCCAAATATCCGGATAAACACTACTATATCTGGACGCATGATTTGGCCTGGCTGATCGATGAATACAAATCAAACCTGTTTGATCGTCGTCCGTGGTCGTTACTTAAAACGGCGATGCCGAATGTAACTTATATTACCGTTTCGGAATTCCGGAAGAGGCAGATCGCGGAATTACTCAATATTCCGCGGCGTAAGATCGTTGTAGTTCCCAACATGATAAAGTACCAGGATTTCTTCAAGTTCGAGCCGGTGACCACCCAAATAACTGAGGAGTTGAAAATCTTTAAACGCTATCCGGTAATTTTAGTCCCGGCGCGCATCCTTCCGCGTAAAAATGTCGAGCGTAGTATCCGTGTAATCGCGGCTCTGCGCAATGCCTGGCCTGATCTGCTTGGCATTATTACCGGGGTGCCGGAGAAGGAGAACGGCAAACTGACCGAATATTCTGCCCAGTTGTATGATCTCATTAAGGAAAACAATCTGGAAAGCAATCTGTTTTTCCTGAGCGATCTGTTTGACCGGCTTAATATCGCTCCAGAAAAAAACCGGCAGGTAGTGAGAGACCTCTATTTTATCAGCAACCTGGTGCTTTATCTGAGCAATGACGAAGGCTTCGGCTTGCCAATTCTGGAGGCCGGGGTCGCCCGTACGCCGCTGGCGCTCAGTCAGATTCCGGTATTCCGTGAAGTCGCTCACGAAGGTGTTTTATATTTGCCGTTGGACGAAAGCCCGGAGTACAATGCCAACCGTGTGGTACGTTTTCTAACTGAAACACAGCCCCGTAGTGATGTTTTATTTAAAAGAATTATCGCAGTGAATAACTGGGATAATCTCTGGGAAAGTTATCTGAAATCTATTTTTTCTGAATGATTAAGTGGAGGCGGGGGGAATCGAACCCCCGTCCGAAAAAGAGAACCGCAAAATCGCTACGTGCGTAGTCCGTTACTGAATCTTACTTTTACCGCGCCAGCAGACAAACTTGGTAAAAGCCAGTTTGCTGTTTTTAATTCCGGTTACACAAACCGATAAACGGAACGAGCCAGCATTATCGACGCTCCGAACCGACCAGCAGGCGTGATCGGCTAAGAACGGTCACTTACTAAGCGTAAGCGACAGTGCCAAAAGAATTGGCATTTCACGTTTTCAGGTTTATTTACGTGGCCCTCCTGAAAACCACGGCACGCTATTCGGCAGACCTTCAATCCCGTCGAATCCGTTCGCCCCCGTCAAAGAACGGAGGAAATTACGCACAAACGATCTATTAAACAAATTGCTACCCGCCGGTCGAATTGCTGTTTTTCAGGAAAAATAATCGGGCAATTTTGCCGGAATCTCTTTAAATTCACGCGATTTTTTGACTTTTGGATACTGGACAGATTAGGAGCAAAATATTAATGAAATTGAAGACGTTCAATAAGGGCGTTCATCCGGTTGAGTTTAAATATCTAAGCGAGCATAAGATAATTGAAAAGTTACCTGTGCCAGACGAGGTTTTCATCCCGCTTCAGCAACATATCGGAGCTCCCTGCATTCCGGTAGTGGAAAAAGGCATGGAAATTAAAACCGGCCAGTTGATCGGCAAAAGCGGCGGATTTGTATCGAGTACGGTTCATGCTTCGATTTCCGGTAAAGTGAAAGCAATCGAAAAATTTCCGCATCCGCTGGGTGTCAATAGTCTGATGATTCACATTATCAGTGATGGCCGGGATGAATGGATCGCCACTCCGGAAGACGTGCCCGATTGGCAGGAATTATCCACCGCTGAAATAATTGAAATAGTATTAAACTCTGGAATCGTCGGTATGGGCGGTGCGGCTTTTCCGGCGCAGGTCAAATTGAGTCCGCCTAAAAACAAGACGATCGACACATTTATTCTGAATGGCTGTGAGTGTGAGCCATACCTGACCGCCGATCACCGTATGATGGTCGAACAGACTAAGGCAGTTATTCTTGGAGTGCGAATCATCATGCGCGCGCTTGGTGTGAATCGGGCAATCATCGGTGTCGAGGCCAATAAACCGGATGCCATTGAGGCAATGACCGAAGCTACTGAAAACCTGACGGGCATCAGGGTTCAGCCGCTAAAGGTGAAATATCCGCAGGGCGCCGAAAAAATGCTCATCGAAGCCGCGCTGGGACGGAAAGTTCCAACCGGCGGACTGCCGATGGATGTCGGAGTTGTGGTGAACAATGTCGGTACGGCGCTTGCCATCGCTGAAGCGGTTACACAACGCAAACCGCTGATCGAGCGGGTCGTGACCGTTACTGGCGATGGAATTCGCGAACCGAAAAATGTGCTGGCGCGAATCGGAACGCCATTCCGCAACCTGATCGAATTTTGTGGCGGAATGACCGACTCGGCCGCCAAGCTGATTATGGGTGGACCGATGATGGGGATTGCTCAGGCATCTCAGGATGTTCCCGTGATCAAGGCAACCAGCGGAATCTTATGCCTCGACTTTGCGTCGGTGCCGGAGATGAAAGAGTATCCTTGTATCCAATGCGGCACCTGCATTCACGCCTGTCCTATGAACCTTTTACCAACCAGACTGGCGCGTTTCAGTGGTGTTGACAACTGGGAAATGGAGGAAAATCTCGGAGTGCTGAATTGCATCGAATGCGGTTCGTGCGCTTTCGTCTGTCCGTCGCGGATTCCGTTAGTGCAAAGAATCCGGATCGGTAAAATGAAGGTTAATGAAATAAAGCGTCAACAAAAAACCGGTGAAGTAAAATAAACATCATTCGTCTGAATGATTACCGTTGATTATTAAGGAAATCTATCACGCATGGAAGAACAAATTCAAAATCCCAATCCGGCCGAGCCAAAACCGATTGTAGCTAAACCGGTTGGTGATTCGCAAAAATCGGCCGATAAGCGATTGTTAATCGTATCCCCGGCGCCGCATACTATCAAGGGCAATGACGTCCCGCAAATCATGTGGACGGTGATCCTGGCGCTAATGCCGGCCGCGATCTTCGGCATCTACAATTTCGGTTGGCGGGCGTTGACGGTCATGCTCGTTTCGGTCGTCACGACCATTAGCACGGAAGCGATTTCCAACCTGATGCGCCGCAAGGCAATCACTGTTGGCGACGGCAGCGCAGTCTTAACCGGACTGTTACTGGCAATGACTCTACCACCCGGCTTGCCGCTCAGCATGGTTGTGATCGGATCGGCGTTTTCTATTTTCATCGGGAAGCAGATATTCGGCGGACTCGGCTATAATATTTTCAACCCGGCACTGCTCGGACGGGCCTTTCTGCAAACCAGTTTTCCGATTGCCATGACGACCTGGACGATTCCAAAAACGATTGATGCGATTACTTCCGCGACGCCGCTGGGTTCGTTCAAATTCGAAAAAACACTGACGCCTTATTTCGATCTTTTTATGGGTAACGTCGGCGGCTGTATCGGCGAAACCAGCGCATTACTGATCCTGATCGGCGGTCTGTATCTGATCGTTCGTAAATATGCCGACTGGCGTATTCCGGTCAGTTATCTTGGTTCAGTCCTGATTATGGGTGGAATTTTCTGGCTCATCGATCCGACCAAATATCCTGACCCGGTTTTTCACCTGTTTTCGGGTGGATTGATGCTCGGCGCCTTTTTCATGGCGACCGACATGGTCACTTCGCCGGTCACTACCCGGGGCACCTGGATATTTGGAGCAGGGGCCGGGATTCTTTTAGTAATAATCAGGTTATTCGGTGGTCTGCCTGAAGGTGTCATGTATTCGATTCTGTTGATGAATAGCCTGGTGCCTTTGATAAATCGTTATACCCGTCCGAAATATTTTGGAGAGGTGAAATCATGAATAAGTCTTTGAGATTGATTGTTGTGCTGACTGTGACGGCCGCGCTCTCGGGAATCATCCTGGCGTTTTTGAATATTTACACAGCGCCGCGCATCGAACTGAACGCCAATAAAACTTTATCGGAGGCTGTTGGCTATGTGTTGCCGGAAAAACAGACCTGTGAAGTCAAAGTTATCGGCAATGTGACTTTTTATATCGGTAAAAATGCTAATGGCGAAAACGTCGGAGTGGCATTTGTCGCCGAAGGTGACGGATTCCAGAGTCGTCTGCGAATTCTGGTAGGAATGGATCCGGATATGACCAAAATCCTGAAAATTAAAGTCCTTCAACAGGCGGAAACTCCCGGACTCGGCACGAAAATCGAAAACGATCCAACCAATAAAACCGACGCACTCTGGTTTCATAAACAGTTTGAAAACCTGCCGCTGGCCAATCAGATTACCGTTGTGAAAGGTAAAGCGCCGGATAAAGACAAATCCCAGATTCAGGCCATTACCGGAGCGACTATTTCTTCGAAAGCGATGACCGATATTATTAACGCCGCGATCACCACGAATCGCGCTTTGTATTTGAAAAAGGCGAAATAATATGGCAAACTCGAAAGTCACTTATACAAAAGAATTCTTCAAGGGACTCTGGGATGAAAATCCGATACTGCGGATGGTGCTCGGTACCTGCCCGACCCTGGCGGTGACGACTTCGGCCATTAACGGCGTGTCGATGGGATTGGCCGTGATCTTCACGCTCGTCATGTCAAGCCTGATGATCTCTTTGATGCGAAAAATGATCCCGAATGAGGTCAGGATCGCGACGTTCATCGTAGTAATCGCGACTTTTGTGACCGTTGCCGACCGTATAATCGCGGCCTTTTATCCGGAAATCAGCAAATCGCTCGGACCGTTCATTCCGCTGATCGTCGTCAATTGCATCGTCTTGGCGCGCCAGGAAGCCTTCGCCTCGAAGAATCCGGTCGGCCGTTCCGTGATCGACGCTCTGGGAATGAGTATCGGTTTCACTCTGGTTTTATTGGTGATGGGTTCGTTCCGCGAATTGATCGGTAACGGGACCATATTCGCCAAACAAATTATGCCGCTTTCGTTCACCCCGTGGATGGCCGTCGCTCTGCAACCCGGGGCGTTCCTGACCCTGGGATTTATGATCGGAATCGCCAACTGGATTAATGCAAAAGGGAAGTGATTATGAACCTGATATTGATCTTTATTTCAGCTGCAATTATCAATAACTATGTGCTGGTTTCGTTTCTGGGGATTTGCCCGTTTATCGGCGTCTCGAAGAAACTCGGATCGGCCATCAGCATGGGAATGGCGACCACTTTTGTCATGACGATCACGGCGGCCGTCGCGTGGCTGATCAACAAATATTTCCTGATCGGCCTGCATCTCGAATTCCTGGAAATCGTCTCGTTTATCCTGGTGATCGCTTCATTAGTGCAGTTGGTCGAAATGTTCATCAAGAAGGTCAGTCGTCCGTTGTACGATGCACTGGGCATTTTTCTGCCATTGATAACAACTAACTGCGCGATTCTGGGGCTGGCGCTGTTCATGGTGATGAAACAATATAATTTTATCGAGAGCATCGTCTACGGTTTTGCTTCCGGGGTTGGCTTTACGCTGGCATTAATCATCATGGCTGGTATCCGCGAGGAACTGGAACTGGCCGACGTTCCGAAGCATTTTAAAGGCGCGCCGATCACATTGATCGTGGCCAGTTGCCTGGCGCTGGCTTTCATGGGATTTTCCGGTTTAATCTAAGTACAAAGGGAATCTGGAATGGATTATACTTCATTGTTATACAGTGTGCTGAGTATGGGTGGGATCGGCTTGTTCTTTGCCATACTGATTGCACTTGCCAACAAGAAATTACACGTCGAGGAAGATCCCCGCATCGGCTTAGTCGCGGAGTGTCTGCCGGGCGCCAATTGCGGTAGTTGCGGCTATGCTGGTTGTAATAATTTTGCGGAAGCACTGGCCGGCGGCAAGTCCCAGGTTTCGGGTTGCCCGGTTTGCAGTGCAACCGCCCGTGAAAACATTGCCCGGATCCTGGGAGTCGATGTCGAAACCGGCGAGCGGCGCGTGGCGATTGTGTTCTGTCAGGGCGGCGATGGGATCGCGACAAAGAAATCCGAGTACTCAGGCATTAAAACCTGTCTGGCTGCGAATCTGATCGGCGGCGGTGAACGTGCCTGCAGTTATGGCTGTATCGGGCTGGGAGACTGCGTGACGGCCTGTCCGTTTGATGCGATTCACCTTAACGAACAGAATCTGCCGGTTGTCAACCGCGCTAAATGTACCGGTTGTGGCAATTGTGTCAACGCCTGTCCGCGCGGCGTAATCGAACTGCATCCCATCAGCCACCATGTTTTTGTGCTTTGCAAAAATCACGATACCGGCAAGGTCGCCCGCTCGGTTTGTAAAAATGCCTGCATCGGTTGTCTGCTGTGCGAGAAAGCTGTCAACGGTCAGGGATTCAAAGTGACGGACAATCTGGCGAAGGTCGATCATGACGTTTACACTAAAGAGCTGGTTCTGCCGACCGAAAAATGTCCGACGAAAGCCATCGTCATTCTCGGGAATAAAGATGAGCAATAAAGATCAGTATTTTAAAAGTGATTGCGAAACCGCAACCGTAACCGCCGTAGAGGGACGGTGGGTCGTAATCGAATTGGAACAGCAGGACGGTTGCCACGAGTGCGGCGCCAAGATGATCTGTCGGCCGAATGCGAGTGGCAAACGGGTCCTGAAAATACCCAATACGCTGAGCGCCCGGGTCGGCGAACAGGTGCAGATTGAGCAGATCGGCCGCAACCAGCTGAAATTGACCATGATCCAGTACGGTCTGCCATTGTTCGGTTTCCTGGCCGGAATACTGATCGCCAGTCATTATATCCGGCAGAGGGTATTTGGCGTTCCGGCTGAGATAGCCCAGTTTTTCTGCGGTGTCGTCGTAATTATCCTGATTGGATTCGGCATCAATATTTGGAGCAAACGACAGGCGCAAAAGGATTTTTCGGTCTTCCGCCTGCGCCAGATTATTTCCAACGAAAAACTATAAACTCATTTTATAAGGTTCGCATGATCTTACCCCGATTATTAAAAGCGATAGCAGGGAAGAGGCGTCGATTCCTTTGGTTGTCTATTTTCTATTGTCTATTTATTATTGTCTATTGAAGAAAAAGAAATAATAAGAGAACAGTATTTATGATAAAATCGTCAATCGTCAATCGTAAATCGTAAATTTTCTATTGTTGATTTATGATTGTCTATTGAAGAAAAAGAATTAATAAGAGAGCAGTATTTATGATAAAATCGTCAATCGTCAATCGTCAATCCTTCAATCATCAATCCATCAATCGTCAATCTCCAATTCTGATAATACTATCACTATTCCTGGTTTCCTGCCAACCGTCCGGATTGCAGTATAAAAAGGCCCAATCGACCCGTTTTGCGATGGGAACGATCATCGAAATTACCGTGCTGGATACGACCGAGGCGGAAGCCAAT
>JAZDEI010000021.1:0-7249 GCA_043808945.1 Fidelibacterota bacterium
ATAAAATTTGGGTATTGCCGGGAAAATACCGTAAATTCGGCCGTTGTTATTTGTAATGGTTAAGGATCGATTGAAACAATGAGAGAAAGACGAGCCGCGCGTGAACTTGCTCTGCAAACGTTGTACGCAGAAGAATTGACCGGCTATCCGCTGGCACAGGTAGCGGAAGATGTGGCTGGCAAATCAGATCTGCCGGTGGAATTGAAAGAATTTGCCAAGGCTTTATTTATGGCGGCGAGCCTTCATAGAGACGAACTGGATAAATTTATCCAGGATAAATCGGAAAACTGGGATTTTGAACGGATAGCGATCATCGACCGTCTGATAATCCGTATGGCAATTTGCGAGTTTTTATACTTTGAAGATATCCCGCCGAAAGTATCGATTTCAGAAGCCATCGAAATTGCTAAAAAATATTCTACCGATGACAGCAGTGCTTTTGTAAATGGTATCCTGGATGCTGTACTGCATCAGATTGGTGCGGATATAGCTCACAAATTAATAAAAACGGAAGACAGCCCTGTAATAGCGGAAGGCTGATCGCGGCCAGGCGGCTACCGCTTCGCGACGCGGATTCAGCGCTAATAAGCCATGTCGTGGAAAATGATTAATATAAATTCTGTAAGGGAAATATGGGAATAGGGGCCTATTTAACTAAGATATTCGGAACATCCTCCGACAGGGAAATTAAGAAAATCCTGCCGATAGTTACTGAAATCAACCGCATTTTTGCCACTTTGGCCGATCAACCGATTGAGAAATTGCGCGAACGGACGGCCGAACTGAAAACGCTGATTCAGAACGCCCATGATAAGGCGCAGGCCGAGGCCGAAGAATCCGGGATGTCCGCCGAAGAGTTAAAAAAATACGTACTGGAAACCGAACAGGCCGTTCTGGAAGAGATACTCCCGGAAGCGTTTGCCATGGTGAAAGATATCTGCCGGCGTTTAATCGGGCAGGAATGGATGGTCTCGGAGCACAAGATCACCTGGGATATGATTCCATACGATGTGCAACTGCTCGGCGGAATCGTTCTTCATCAGGCTAAAATCACCGAAATGAAGACCGGCGAAGGCAAGACCTTGGTGGCAACCATGCCGGTCTATCTGAATGCCCTGACCGGACGCGGCGTCCACATCGTGACGGTCAACGATTACCTGGCGCAACGCGACAGCGAATGGATGGGGCGGATTTACACCGAACTTGGTCTGACGGTCGGCTGTATTCTGAACTCCATGGACTCCGAAGAACGTAAAAAGATTTACGCCTGCGACATTACCTACGGCACTAACAACGAATTCGGATTCGATTACCTGCGCGATAACATGGCGCTGGCGGCCGAGGAGCAGGTTCATCGCGGCTACTATTATGCGATCGTCGATGAAGTCGATAACATCTTGATCGATGAAGCCCGCACGCCGCTGATTATTTCCGGCCCGGTGCAGAGTTCCCGGCATGAAAAATTCGATGAGTTCAATCCGGCGGTCGGAACGATGGTACGCTATCAGCGCGACAAGATTACGGAAATTCTGGCAAAGTTCCCGGATTCGCCGGAATCGATTCCGGACAAGGAGAGCAACGAATTTGCCCGCTCGCTGTACGTTGCCTCGCAGGGTATGCCGAAGAACCGGCGACTGCGTAAACTCCTGGAAGAACCTGGTTATCAGAAAATGCTCCAGACCGGCGAGAAAGAATTTCTACTGCTGACGAATGCCAAGACCGGAACGTCGATCAGCCAGGACGAGTTTTTTAAGGATTTATTCTATTTCATAGACGAAAGAAACCATAATATTACCCTGACTCCACTGGGCGAAGAGAAACTGGCTTCCCAACTCGGAATCAATGTCACTGAATTGATTATTCCCGATCTGGCCGAAGAGTTCGTCAGGATTGACGAAAATGACCAGATTGATGCCCTTGAAAAAGAAAAACAGAAACTGGTTCTGGATAGTAAGCATTCCGAAATATCGGACCGTTACCATAATATTTCACAACTGCTGAGAGCCTATACATTATATGAAAAGGATGTCGAGTACGTCATCCAGGAAGGCAAAGTCCTGATCGTGGACGAATTTACCGGGCGCATTTTACCCGGCCGCCGCTACAGTGACGGATTGCATCAGGCGATCGAAGCCAAAGAAAAGGTCAAGGTCGAGGCCGAGACTCAGACTTTTGCTACCATTACTTTGCAAAATTATTTCCGCATGTATGATAAGTTGGCGGGAATGACCGGCACGGCCGCGACTGAATCCGCCGAATTTGCCGACATTTACAAATTGGAAGTCGTGGTCATTCCCACGAATAAAACCTGCGTTCGCAAAGACCATGAGGACCAGGTCTATAAAACCCGGCGCGAAAAGTATAACGCCATCATCAACGAAATTGAAACCTCGTTTCAACAGGGCCAGCCGGTGCTCGTCGGAACTGTCAGCGTGGAAGTATCCGAGACTATCAGCCGGATGCTGAAGCGGCGCGGCATTCCGCACAATGTTTTAAATGCCAAACACCATAAACGCGAAGCGGAAATCATTACCCGGGCCGGCGAACGCAGCGCAGTTACGATTGCCACCAACATGGCCGGTCGCGGAACCGACATCAAGTTGGGGCAGGGAGTGGTCGAGCTGGGCGGATTGTATATCATCGGCACCGAGCGCCACGAATCCCGCCGGATCGATTTGCAGTTACGCGGCCGCAGCGGACGGCAGGGCGATCCCGGCGCTTCGCGCTTTTTCCTGTCGCTTGAGGATGATCTGATGCGCCTGTTTAACAGCGAACGGATTGCATCCATAATGGATCGGCTCGGAATTGAAGAAGGGCAGGTCATCACGCATGCGATGGTGTCGCGTTCCATTGAAAGAGCCCAGAAAAGGGTTGAGGAACGCAATTTCGGAATTCGAAAACACCTGCTCGAATATGACGACGTTATGAATCACCAGCGCGAGATCGTCTACGACCGCCGGAATTACGCTTTGAAAGGTAGCGATCCGAAAAGCGAATTGATGGAAATTCTCAATGAATGGACCGAAAACCTGGTAGAGAAATATGGCGCCCAGAGCAAGTCCTCTGACGAATGGCCGTGGGCTGAATTACGCACGGAACTGACCAGTAATCTCGGGATCGATCTGACGCCGAACGAGTTGTCCGAATTTACCCCGACCGCCATCAAACAAGCGATAATCGAGCGGGCAGTCCAATATTACGACCGAAAAGAGAAAGTATTCGGCTCCGATCAGGTGCGTTTCCTCGAACGTTTCATCATGTTGCGCACGATCGACGAAAAATGGCGCGATCATTTATACTCGATGGATCAACTCAAGGAAGGCATCAACTGGCGGGCTTACGGTCAGAAAGATCCTCTGCTGGAATATAAGGGCGAGGCCTTTAATGCGTTCGTTCTGGTCATCAGTGAAATGAATCAGCAGACTCTGCGGCTCTGTTTCCGGGCGCAGATCGGCGGCCCGGTTCAGGAAAACCGCCCGGCGCGGCGGCCCTCCGCGATGCGCCTGACTCATCAGGAATCGGTCGGGATGGGATTCGTGCCCGGCGCTGAACCTGAAAGCCAGGATCAGCCGCGTTATACCAGCGATGGACAACAACCCAAAGTCCGGCCGGTTCATGTGGAAGTGAAGGTCGGCCGGAATGATCCGTGTCCCTGCGGAAGCGGCAAAAAGTACAAACATTGTCATGGGGCCGGCCAGTAATTGGCTAAGACCTGTGAATTTTCGCAGAATTCATCAAAGACTTGTGACGGTATTGACCGGACTGACGGGTATTGTCATTATCTCGATTCCGTCTGTCCTTACAGGGACTGGTAATTCGATCTTAAAATGCCGGAATGTATTCTGTTCGCCTGGCGATACGACCGAATATGTAATTGTTGAACTGGATGGTGATTGTTCGGATTCAACCGCCGGCATTCAATTTGATCTGTATGCTGATCCGCGCTATTTTACTCCTCTGGACAGTGAACCGTGGGATATATATGGTTTAAGGGGATGGCTGCATCAAACCGCGATTCGCAACGATTCGATGGTTGCTTTCATTGCGGCAGATTCACTGCTGAATGGATGGCGTGTATATGCAAATTTAGCCTACAATTATTATGTTGATAAAGAAACTCCTTCAGGCTTTTATCTCATCCAACCGGCGAGCGTCATGATTTCGGGAATCTCGGGAGACAGCGTTGGTTGTCAGGCGCAATCCGGAACGATAATTGTCGCAAAGGGAGATGTTTACGTAAAGATTGCTGACGATTGCGCGCGCGTTGGGCAGCAATCTGTTGTCATTCCGATCACTTTCGTCTCTAAAGAGGGAGCCCGTTCCTTCAGTTTCGAGATTGCCGATACAGCCGGAATATTAACATTAAGAGAAATATCGTTAGTATTGCCAATTGGATGGATTACAAATATTAACCAAGATTCCAGCGGAACCATATCTGTCTATGCCAGTTGTAATGCTCCGCCTAAAATGGGATATCCAATTGAAGCGAATGAGATCAGGACATTTAACCTGATCGTCGATATCGATCGGAACGCTTCTCCGGGAACTTATTTGATTAATGCCCAGAATGTATGTGTTGGAGATGCGATCTTTGATAGCGGCCCCTGGACGGTCGAATCAATCGCCGGACGATTGACGATAATCGATTCGAAAGCCGCCGTTCAATCCGCGCCTTTCCTGGCCGGACAATTTTCCCTTTCGCAAAATTACCCAAATCCGTTCAATCTCAGCACGACGATCGGTTTTACTTTAGCGCAACCGGGTACTGTCCAAATAGAGATCTATAATCTGCTCGGACAATCAGTAAGAACGTTCGCGGCTGGCAATTATCAGGTCGGTGTTCATTCATTAATTTGGGATGGACTGGCGGACAATGGAGCGGAACTCAATTCCGGGATCTATTTTTACCGTCTGAGCGCGGCTGGCCGGACTTTTTCCCGGAAAATGGTTTTAATCAAGTAAGTATAACGTCCCGATTTTTACCTGCTTATCCCGGTCAATCACTTTGGAAAATATCAGACGGGCGGTTATATTTAGGGCGTTTTTTGAGCCGCGGTGGCGGAATTGGCAGACGCGCTGGACTTAGGATCCAGTCCTGAATGGGGTGCGAGTTCAAATCTCGCCCGCGGCACATTTTGAGTGAGATGTTTAATTAAGGAATAACAATGAAAGCAGAACTGATAAATAGTGGTGCGATTGAAAAAACAGTCAAAGTCGTGGTCGAATGGGATGAAATTGCGGCGGATTATGTAGCAATTTTCGACGATCTGCGCAAAGACCTGAGAATCGATGGTTTTCGCAAAGGCAAAGTGCCTGAAGGCCTGGCGAAGCACATGCTCAAGCCGAACATCATGTTGAAATTCAGCAATCAGGTCATCGAAAAAACTCATCAGCAGGCTTTGAAGGAGGCCGGAATCGACGACTTCCTGGATATGCATATCGTCGATCTGGACTTCGATGAAAACCAACCGTTCGACTATACGATCAAGATCGAAAATGATCCGAAGATCGACTTGCCGGATTACAAAAAAGGCATAAAAATTACCCGCAAAGTCTATGTCGTCGATCCGGAAACGATTGATTTTCATATTGACGATTTCCGGGAATCGCTGGCCGAAGTTCAGGAAGTCACTGATGGCGCGCAGAATGGGCATTTTATTGTGTGCGACCTGCAGGGACTGGACGCGTCCGGCATGCCGGAGACTGATAAACGCCTTCCTGACCGGCTGATCAAAGTCGGTGAGGGTATTTTCGGCGGAAAAGATTCCGGGGGTAAATTAGACGGTGCCAAAGCCGGTGACCGGATCGTGCTGGAATTGAAATCGGCCAAGGGCGAACCGCTCAAATATGCGGTGAATGTCAAGCGGGTCGAGATGCATACCTTACCGGAACTGACCGATGATCTCGTCAAAGGACAATTAAAAGAGGTCCAAACCGTCGCGGAATTCCGGGAAAAGATCACCGAGAATCTGGAACATAAGTGGGAGCACCAGTCGGAGGATGAATTCGCGCGGGCTGTCACTGACTATTTCATTGAAAATACGAAATTCGATATTCCACCTTACCGCATAAATTTTTATCTGGAAAGAATCATCGAAAACCTGAAAAATTCGGCCAAGAATAAATCCGTTGACGAAAGTAAGGTCAGAGAAGAATATCAGCCGTTAGCCGAAAAAAATATCCGCTGGTTTCTGATTCAGCGTGAAATCCAGAATCAGGAAAATATTCAGGTCAGTGAAGATGAAGTTCAGTCGGCGATCGATCAGTTACTGTTGAGTGTTCCTGAAAACCAGAAAGAACAGGCCGTGCAATACTACCGGCAATCCCGCAATAAAATGGATATTAAGATGAATATGACGGACACTAAAGTTCTGGACCATATTAAGCAGTTTGTCAAAGAGAAAAAAGAAACCATTCATACCGGGTCACTCCGGTAGAAGGAGGCGATGATGGATATTAAAGATCAGGCCTATATTCCTTTTGTCATCGAGCAAACCGGACGCGGAGAGCGCTCTTATGACATTTATTCCCGTTTACTGAAAGAACGGATTATTTTTCTGGGATCGCCGATCGACGACCATGTCGCCAACCTGATAATAGCTCAATTGCTGTTTCTGGCGGCCGAGGATGCCAGCAAAGATATCTGCTTATATATCAATAGTCCCGGCGGTTCGATAACTTCCGGCATGGCCATTCTGGATACGATGAATTTTATCAAACCGGAAATGGCCACGATCTGTCTCGGAATGGCCGCCAGCATGGCTGCTATTCTCCTGGCCAGCGGCTCCAAAGGCAAGCGCTCGGCGTTGGAGAATTCCAGAATCATGATTCACCAACCGTTGGGTGGCATCGAAGGCCAGGCCAGCGACATTGAAATTCATGCCCGCGAAATTCTCCGTTTGAAAGAAAACACCAATAAAATTCTGGCCGGACTGACCGGACAAACTTTCGAAAAGGTTGTCAGAGACACCGATCGCAACTATTTTATGTCGAGCGCAGAAGCCCTGGAATATGGAATTATTGACGAAATTCTGCCCGCCCGACAAAAAAATAGTCCTTCCCTTCATAAAAAAGCTTGACAAAGCTGAAATAAATTTTATACATTTGAGCGAGTGAGGAATCGTGTGAGTTTTTTTATTATTTCTGTGAGGAAGATTTAAAAAGGAGGTCTAAAATGGTGCGACGAGTGTCAGCTTTGCTGATAGCTATTCTTTTACCGTTAGCGCTTTTCGGCGGGACGGTTGGGAAA
>JAZDEI010000022.1:0-17106 GCA_043808945.1 Fidelibacterota bacterium
TTGTTTAGTTTGGATCTGCTGTTTCAAAAAATATCATCTCAATTAACGGCCGAAATGTAAGGAAAATACATCGGCGAAACCAGCAAAGAATAGCGGATAACTCAGAATAGAAACATGATTGATTACCAGTCTTTATTTGCCTAACAACACGAATGCGCCCCAATAAAACGGATGGGCAAAACCGTAACGCTCGCGTGTTGTGGCAATCATTTGGAGGCGTGCATTCCGAAGGGCATCGGCTTTAGATTGTCCTTTCCGAAGCCAGTTCTGGTAAAACAATATGATCAACTCCTGGGTCTCTTTGTCCGGTACTTCCCACATGCTCATCAGCAGATTTTGGGCACCTGCCATCAGAAATGCTCGTTGTAATCCAAAAACTCCTTCGCCGTTTTTAACATCCCCCAGGCCAGTTTGGCAAGCCGAAAGCGCGACCAGTTCTGTTCCTTGTAATTGCATCTTCAGAACATCTTCGGCCGTAGTAAAACCTTTGGTTTTGTCAGCACTCTCCGGCGAAAGATAGCGATTGGCGCCGGCAAAAACCAAACCGGACCGCAGGAACGGATTTTCAATCTTTGGTAGTGAAACGGCTTGCATTTGACTTTCAATGCTCCCGGCTTTCTTTTTCATTCCGCGGGTCTGCTGTTCTGATACGGTGACTTCATTATCGTTGAGAAAAAATCCGTGCGTTGCAACATGCAGAATTTTAGGCGATACAACCGAAAGAAAATTCTTTTGTGTGGCTTGCTGACCGGTGTACAACACAGCCTGGTTGGAACCGATGGCCATCTGTACGGCATTGGCCTCGCTGGCAGTGGAAGCCAAAGGCGCAAAATAAATTCCATCAAATAAAGATCGCACTCCGCCGGTTCTTGTTTTCATCACCGGGTCCTGCCAATCGAAATCCGGATTTCCAAACACAACCGATTTACCGGATTGAACATCAGAGCCGCTATACACCAGATCACGGGCGGAAGTCAAATAATTGAAATTATACTTTTCAATTAAAAATTTCCCGTTATCGTCAATAAAAATCTCAAAGGGAATTGTACTGAGTAAGCCATCGGTTGTGAGATAAACGACCTTTACATTCGTTAAACTTTTTATTACAGGCATAAAGATCTGTTGATATGCTGCTTTTGCTTTGAGGGTAATGTCCTCCGCATTCCGGTTTTCGGTGATCTGCCGTTTAAGATCTGAAACGACCTTATCGATCCGGGCGACATCGCCGAGTTCGATGAGTTCCGGCGCTGACAGACCATTTTTAATAACAAAAGCATAGTACCAGGTCCAAATTTCACTGCTGCCGTCCTTTTTATAAACCGAAAACCGAATACGGGCTAAATCTACTAACGCCGCATCGGTTGGTAACGCTCTGCTGATTTCAATAAAACCGGAACGGGACTCAAGCATTTGTTGTGAAAATCGGGCACTTTGAGCACTTAGTTTTACTTCTAAATTCTCCTTTTTCTTTTCGGCGTCTGCGATGGCAGATTGATAATCCGCCGAATTCATATCAACTGGCCCGTTTATATAGAGATTGCCTAAACGGCTTGTAATTGCGTTCAAAGCGTCGAATAACTGACGAGTGGTTTGATTCTCTGAGCCGGATAAATATTCAGTGAAACTGCGCTGGGTTTCAAGTAACAAACCCTTACGATACAACCAAAAATTATAAGCCCGCGTCCTGATCTGGGCGTCGTCGGGCATGAGCCGGGCGGCATAAACAAAATAAAGATCGAGCGCTTCGCGGGTTTCATATGCCAATCTCAATTTTTGTTGTTCGTCAGTCGCGGCGCTAAGCGAGGCAAATTGCTTTTCACAGGCCGAGATGGCTTTACCCTGATATTTTTCCGCAGCCGCGTACCGGTTAGTTTTTAAATAGAATGAAGCCAGAGACCCATAAATCGCGGATGCCGCCGGCGCGTCAGATCCATACCGTTTTTCTTTAAGTTCGATAGCTTTCTTATAGTACATCTCCGCTTCGGTGTTCCGGTTCAAGTGTGAATTCAGGTAACCCAGATTATTGAGAATTTCCGGATAATCCAGTGTAGTCGCGACCGGATTGGCTTCACAGATTTTCAATGCTCTGATCAGAATTGGTTCGGCCTTTATATAATTCTTCTGTTCCATGTACCCGGTCGAAATATTCAGGAGTGTAGCCAGCAACACCGGGTGCTGAATACCATAGATTTTTTCAAGATTTGCGAGGGACAGGATGTACATTTCCAATGCTTTGGCCGGATTGCCCTTATCTGTTGCTATCACCGCCAGATTATTATTAAAACTGTTTATAAGTTCAACTTGTCCCGGCTGATTTTGAACGAGCGCCAAGCCTTCATTGAACGCACTTTCAGCCTTGTTTATGTCTTTCATTTGATAATAAAGCATTCCGATGGATTTCAAGCAGACGGCTTCATCAGCGGTCTTGCCTAAATCTCTGGCGATGGTGCGGGCTTTTTGATAATTGGCAAGCGCCTGATCGAACTGACCCAAAAAATTCAAAGCATCGCCTAATATTCGAAGGGCGACGACATAATCATTGCTTTTTGTCTGATCGGATTCTTCGAGGATTATTACCGATCGCTGCCCATACTCGACCGCTTTGGCATAATTCGACCTGAATTGTTCTATCGTGCCAAGAACGGTCAAACAGCGGGCGGTTTCTGGTGATTCTTCGCCGTATAATTTTCCTGCTAATTGCAGGGATTCATTACAGACTTTTTGGGCTTGTTCAATCTGCTGATCATTTATCAGGAACTTGGCATAGTCATACAGCAAATCCATCATAACCGGATGCGGTGCGGGGAAAACGCGCTGTCCGATTTCATAGGCTTTAGCGTACAGAACGGCCTGTTTTTTCCGGTCACTGGTTTTTTCAAGTGCAGCCGCAAAAGAATTAAGGGCCGAAACCAGGTTCAGATCATAATCAGCCGGTTTAATGTTAAGTGCCGCTTGATAACAGTCCGCAATTTCTGTTTTCACTCCCTGCTGAATTAAATAAATACCTTTGAATGCATCGGCCAGCGCCAGTCCGGCGGTGTTGGGCTGGTTTTGATAAAATGCAATTAATCTGTCGGCTTCAGCAATCCCGGCCGAATACTGAGATTGCTCATAAAAATAAAACAAATAATTATAGACATTGTTCAAAAGCGAGGGATTTATATCTACAGACTGCTTCTGGTATTGGGAATACACAGAGACACCCGTTGTTTTAGCAATATATGCTAAACTCTGGATGGCATCCATATTTTTCGGATTTTTACGGACAGATTTCAGCATATCCTGATTGGCACTGCCCAGGTCGCTGTAAGACTTATATAAACCGGAAAGAGACCAGCCCCAGGAATAATTCGGATCGGAAGCGGTAATCTTTTCTATGCATTGGGTGCCCAGACGGCGGCTTTCAGCCGCCCTATTCCGGTCAACAGTCTGGGTCTGGTAGAAATATTTAATCGAATTTCCGAGATTGAGCAGATTCGGATAATTCGTTCCAATAAATGCACGGGCTATTTCACGCTCATCTATGGTGACGGAAATGCCTATTTTAGACAGTAAAACCGGAACGAGTTCAGTGACCTTTTGGGCTAAGTTTTCGGGCGGGGTCGTTACGTTCAGTTCATTGACAAGTTCAGCGCCTTTAAATAGCCAGAGTGTTGTGACGAAATCTTTTCCATTCCAGGCAATTTTTCCCCAAATATAGTAGTCGATTCCTATATGTGAATAGATTTCTCGCGATGCGGTTTCGGATTGGATCGCGAGCTGATACGGCTCGATTTCGATCCAGTTAATCGTCAGTATCTCAAAAGGGTCCAGATATTGAATCTGCTGAATTACCGGCAGGTAGGTGGTTAGTATCCCATGAGCTAAAAACAAAGCCCATTCCTTATCGGCTGGCAGATTGCCTTTTGGAAAGGGAAAGGTTGTGACGTGAGGTGGCGAAGAGAAAGCTAAGCCTGAGTAAACTGGCGTCTGGGAAGAAAGGGACGTATTAAGCCAGACAAGGTAGCAGACAATAAATACTGTTTTATTAAATAATGTCCCCGAGCAGGATTGAGTAGATCTTTGTTCTGTATTCATTTGATCTCTCCGGTAATCATTTTACCCTTGATCTCTTTGAGTAGTATTTCATGGAAATCGACAGATGACATACCCGATACGTCGTTACCCCGTAGTGCCTCTTGGATCAAATCCCAATGAACTCCTGTTCCGAATAATTGACTGGCAGTAATAAAAAGAGCCTCTTTATCCGGTCCCTGATTCACATGCCATCCAAGATACTTAACACCGTTAGGAGAACCTGTATAATACCCTTGATTTGTCCAAATGACCCATTCGTTATCGTTGCTAACGAAAATATTGACAGGAAGATTGTACCTGGCGCCATAAGGTTTCTTGTTTCTGGTCCATAGTTTCAGCGTCTGGTCTTCGCCGCCGCTTAAAATACGATTGCCTTCCACCGCAACCGCCCAGATTTCGCCGGTATGCCCTTCAAGCTCCCCCTCGAGATTCAACTTGGAATCATAAAGTTGTAGAAAACCGTTGCCGCCGCCTGAAATCACCCAATCGTAATCATTGTCGACATAACTAAAGCAATTATGAGCATAGCCCTCATTGGAACCGCGAACCCTCTGAGAGGCCACTCGATTATTTTTAATCAGTTTCAGAACTGCGTTGGGGTATCCGAAATCACCCCCCTCACCAACGGTCAGACTATTTTTCCCTCGCTGAGGAATTATTCGGTGGAAGGAACGTTGTAACGTATCCTGATTTTCCGCTATATAGTCAACTGTGTGTGTTTTCAGATCGAATAATTTTTCAAGTTTTCCAGCGGCCGCATCCGGATTTTTCGTTGGCGTTGTCCCAAAAGCAACTCGATCACCCAGAATTCCGACGCTCCAGATACATCGGCCGTTTCCGGCAAGCCTCTGTTTCAATTCACCGGTTTGAATATCCCACAGACAGATTTCATTGTTATTGCCACCGGCGGTCACGGCAGTCTGTTCGTCCCAAAAAGTCACGGCAAAGGCTGAATTATCGTGTATTGCAAAAACACTGACCGGTTCAAGATTATTTTGAATGTCCCAGATCGCACATTCCCATGGTTTTTTCCCTGCGCCGGTCAGCAGATAGCGACTGCCGGGTGAAACTGCCAGCCCGGCCGAAATGCCCTCAATTCGTCCGGTCTTTTTAAGATTTAATTTAAGGTCAAAAATCAGGATCGCATTGTCATTCCAGCTGCTGGCAAATATGTACTGATCGCTAACTGCAACAAAATCCAGCGTAGCTGAGTGGAAATAACCATTGATATAGCCTTTTTCAACTGAAGCCAGAACGATGCGTTTATCATTACCAACCGTGACTATCCGTGTTTCATTCCCGTATCCGAACGTCTTCACAGCATTTACGCGGTCACGATGATAATTAAATACCTTACATTTTTGACAATCATCCCAACCGGGAAGAATTCCATAGCCTTTACTTTTATCGGTAATATGGTCCATATTCCAGAGTCTCACTGCATTGTCACTGGAAACAGAGATCAGGTAATTACCGTCGGGGGTAAAAGCCAGATCGTTGACCACATTTGTGTGAGCTTTTAAAAGATTCAGCATTTTACCTGAATGAAAATCGTAAAGTCGGATTTCATCATCCGGGAAATAGCCGCCTGCGGCCAGATACTTACCATTAGGACTCACCGCGATGGCATAGATTTTTCCATTGTCTCCTTCGCCGATCTCACCCAGGATTTGCCGGGTAGCCCTTCCCTCCGGTACATTCCAGACACGAATGGTTTTATCATCGCCGGCTGTTACTAATCCTGAAGCTTTGATAACGTCACGAATAGTGGCGGTATGCCCACCGGTATCAAGTTGCAATAAAGGTTGAACCTGGGCTGAAAGGCAAGAAACCAGAACCAGCACCATTAAGGACAACAACATCTTTCGCATTTTATTCTCCGTAATTTTATCGAATCGTCGTTATCGTCAGTACCTTTTCCGTCTGCTCCATTTGCGGTTTCTTCTTCTGCATGCCGCGGGTGGCAACCGTGAATTTGGCCAAGTCTTCGGTCAGAACATTATCATAGGTTTCGCCAGAAACGACTTTAGTAGTCGTCGGCACTTCCGGAAAGCGGTCGGTGGCTGCGAAAACCTGCCAGCGCTCCACGCCATACGGCGGCGCGACGTAAAATGTATCGGGCATGGCGACGACCAGATTGACCTTACTGACATCAATGTAGTAATTATTGTACATCAGAAGTCGCAAACCGTCGGCCAGATGATAGATGATCTGCAGGTAGCAGGGTTTATTAACCCGCACCAGCAGCGTCGATTCTTCACCGTCTTTAAAGATCAGGTTGCGGTCGCCTTTGTTGGTCCAGGCTTCGACAGACAGTTTCCCCGGCACAACATCCTGGGCGAAAAAAACCCTTCCGTCGGCCATCGCCTGCTCGAAGTTGCGTGGTTGCAGATCAATTCCACTGTTATCGATAATATTTTTATCGATAACAACACCGGCGGCGGATAATGTAGTACCCGATTTAGGATCAGTGATAACAACCTGAATCCGGCATTGTTCATTATCAATCCGGTAATTTCCGGTCAGCCGGGCGGCTTTGCTGGTCTCAGGTGCATTTTCCGCGAGAATCGTGAATCTACCGGCCATTTCGCGAGTCAATTCATTCTGAAAAATAGCTGAAAATTCCGAGCCAAAATCGGTTTCCTGAAACGTGAGCGGAAAAATACGCAGATTAATTTTTTGTTCATCGGACTGAGCCGCCAGTTGTTCCGCCAGTGATAATGCGGCTCCACTAATTGTTGAAATATTTTGCGACAGCATCTCTTGAATGCGGCGTTCGACTTCGGGCTGACTGACCGGGAAATTTTGATAGGTCGATTCATAATCGGTAAAAGGACTTTTACCCATCAGAAGATTCAGCACCGTGCGGGTTTCGCCGAGCTCGACAAACAGCGGAAATGTTTTACGGTAGAGGTTCAAAGCAGTTTTAAGATCGCCGTTTTTTTCGGCCTGATTGGCACTGTTCAGATAATCGCCAATCTCTTTCTGCAATTCCGCTAAACGAGCCTGATAGTCAGGTAAAGCTTTTTCTATTTCGAGAATCGCCAACGCATAGGTCCTGTTGTGTTCCTCGTAGATTTCACTTCTGACACCCAGCAGAGTCAGGTCGGATTGGGAACTGATTGTGCTTTTAACCTGAGAATCATAATTCTTCCCGGTTTCCGATTCGGTAGTTAATAGTTCGCTACGAATTTTGGTCATAAAGCGCGTCGAAAGATCAGCCCGGGCATTCTGTTCGGCCAGGATTTTTCGCTCAGCTATACTTCCACCGGAAGCCAAACCAAATCCACACACAAATTGCGTCGCCGGAAATTGAGCTGAAAAGCCATTGTTACTGACCCAGTCCGGTTTCTTCTGGGCGAACAAAAATGCTGATAAGACGAGCCAAACTATCAGGATGTTAATTTTTCCACACATTTTACCACCTATTATTTCTCAAAATAAACCGCGCTGCCGATTGTAGCTACGAATCCGCCAAAACCTTTCCGGATTGGGCGACTGAACGGAAGTCCCTGCGGAAAATATCCATATCCGATGTCACCAAATAGTACTGCGTGTTTATATGGTGTCAAGAACCAATACAGATCAACAGCAATCCGCTTGGGAAATAAAGGTTTTCCACGGTTTTGCCATTCGTCTTTCCCCTCTGTGGGAACCACCCATTCATATGTCAGAGCAGGTATCAGAAGGAACTCTTTAGTTTGGATAATAAAAGCCGGTCCGACGCCAAAAGTACCTATGTTCATACTTTTAATGTTTTCGGATGAATCCGATTTGGAAAGATACGCCTCAGTCAATCCGCCTGCGACTTCAAATACTAAAGGTGTTTCATAAATACAACGTCCACCTCGGGCGTATAGTTTGCGTAATTGCGCACCTTTTCGGCGAATTTGATGCTCCCATCCACCGTTCGAGGCAATATAAGAAGGATAATGATCGGTGTCAAAAATCAAATAACCATAATCCTGCGATACATAACCGGCTCTTGCGATAAGGTTTTTATTAAATTCAAAACCCAGACCGGAATACCAAAAACTTGAGGATAGTTCCTCTCCGTAAATAATCCCACCCATAATGAAAACCAGAACTAAAATGGCAATCGCTTTCATAACCACATTCCTCTTTTAAATTATGATTTTAAGCATAATCTGAAATTTCAGGCAAAAGAAAAATTTGCTGATTTGTTAAACTGCACATAATGTCTTATTGTCCGCTACTTGTGTATTTCGAATGAGATTCAGAAGCTGGTTTTCCGGGATATTCAAATCCGTTCTTGATCGCAAATACTATTTTCCCCTGTAACGTCGAGTTGCTCTCTCGGAAAAAATTGTTAAAAATATAATGTAAATCTCTCTTACAGGAATTTAGAGCATGTATTTAAACACATACAAGAAATATTTCAATAAAACTAAATCACTAAAAACAAAAACAGGGCGCGAATTATCACGCCCCGTTTTTCGGACTATGTAGGGTTTTAACTTCAGACTTTCGGCAGGTCGGCAATCTCCTGTAAGTTGGTCTTCAGTGATTCCTCTGAAAAGTGATTGTCTTCCAGGCGATTGGCAAAATAGGCGTCGTAGGCACTCATATCAAAGTGGCCGTGACCGCTCAGATTAAAGAGAATTGTCCGTGAAACACCTTCCTCGTCGGCTTTCTTGGCTTCGTCGATGGCGGCCTTGATGGCATGTGCAGATTCCGGCGCCGGGATAATGCCTTCACTGCGGGCAAAGGTTACCGCGGCTTTGAAGACTTCGGTCTGCTGATAGGAACAGGCTTCAACTAATCCTTCTTTAACCAAAAGACTGACCAGCGGAGAAGCGCCGTGATAGCGCAGTCCGCCGGCGTGGATTTTCGACGGAATGAAATTATGACCGAGGGTATACATTGCAACTAACGGCGTCAACTTCCCGGTATCGCCGAAATCGTAAGTGTACTTACCTTTGGTCAACGATGGGCAGGAAGCCGGTTCGACCGCCACGGCGCGCAGTTTGCGGCCGGCAATTTTATCCTTAATGAATGGGAAGGCGATTCCGGAAAAATTACTGCCGCCGCCGACGCAGGCAATTACTACATCCGGATAATCGCCAGCCAGTTTCATCTGTAGCTGGGCTTCTTCGCCGATGATGGTCTGATGCAACATGACATGATTCAGCACCGAACCAAGCGAGTATTTGGT
Organism: Fidelibacterota bacterium; assembly: GCA_043808945.1. Taxonomy (GTDB): domain Bacteria; phylum Fidelibacterota; class UBA2242; order UBA2242; family UBA2242; genus JAGNGI01. Next base: position 9,254 of record JAZDEI010000022.1, read on the forward strand.
GTCTTTACTGGCCACGGCGACCTCGACGGCTTCGGAAATAGCGATTCCCAGACTGCCGGAACAATTAGGATCTCTGGCGAGAATTTCACGTCCGCAGGCGGTTTCCTTGCTCGGACTGGGGAAAATACGCGCGCCCCAGCTTTCGATCATGGATTTGCGATAAGGCTTAGTATCAAAACTGATGCGCACCATGAACACCAGACATTCCAGACCGAAATAATTGCAGGCCAATGCCAGGGCGCTGCCCCATTGCCCGGCGCCGGTCTCGGTCGTCAGTTTCTTGACGCCTTCCTTGGAATTGTAATAGGCCTGGGCGATGGCGGTGTTTGGCTTGTGACTGCCGGCCGGGCTGACGCTCTCGTTTTTATAATAAATTTTCGAGTGCGTTCCGATGGCCTCTTCCAGCTGATAAGCCCGCACCAACGGTGACGGTCTGTACATCCGGTAAATGTCCAGCACCGGTTCCGGAATCGGGATAAAGCGTTCCGTGCTGACTTCCTGTTCAATTATCGCCATCGGGAAAAGCGGCGACAGATCGTCGGGAGTGACCGGATTGTGAGTACCCGGATGCAGAACCGGCGGTAAGGGGACCGGCAGGTCGGCCGCGATGTTATACCAGGCTTTCGGCATTTCGGCTTCAGGTAAGATGAATTTGCGTTGTTTCATTTTCGTTTCCTTTCTTTATGTGTTTGTTATTGTCAATAAAATAAAAAACCCGCCTTTTCGGGCGGGTCTATGCAAATATGATATTGCTTAAACGCTTATCTCAGCACGTCACCGCCCCGACATTAATTTGCCACCACCACCAATTCTGGGTGTTTTGCGGAACGGTTTTTATAATACTGAGATCACTCATTACGGGCGATTATTTACGGATGTTTTTTAAAAAATGCAAACATTTTTTCATTACCATTGAAAATCGTACCGGATTTGAAGCCCGAACGACCGGTCATTGTAAACGAAATAGGCATCGTTCGACTCATTATGAAAATAATCGAACGACCCGATAATTTCAAGATTGGCGGCGCGGTTGAATATCTTTGGCAATGCCAGACCGGCTGAAATCCCGGCTATGTAACCATGATCCCGGCGATTATTGATAAGCATGATATATTCACCATCAGTGTCCGTTAACCAGTTACCGGTTTTAAAATCAAATTCATAGACCGGACGATTCAGATAAATATTTTCGTAGGCTGATGCTGAGATTTTACTCCAGATTTGCTTGTTAATCTTCCATTTCAGCGAATTCGTCCATCGATACCCCTTGAATCCGAAATAATCGTCAATCGGGCTAAACGCGGCGATCTCGACCTGATACGGATTTCCTTCCGACGGATTATAACGATAGAGAAACTCACTGAAACCGCCTACCTGTTTTCCAAAAGACTGAGCCAGCCTGACGATTCCAACCAACTGCCAGAGCGAAGCAAGTTCATCGGTTTCCGAAACGGAGTCCCGGATTGTGTACGAACTAAAATCCCGCAAGAAACCGATCGCACTCAACCGAATAGTCGTGCGGGTTGGCAGAAAGACACTGCCGGACAGACTCAGGTTGGATTCCCAATGATTCCAGGCCGGTTCTTCGTCAAATTTCTTGTAGAATATCCCTAAGTCGCCGTTAAGCAATGCCCAGCCGGTCGGAAAATATTTAAAATTATAAACACCCTCGGCCTTCCAGTAATCGAAATAACTGTAATCGGCCGCGTCCTGTCGCATACTAAATCTTGCGCCCAAATAATGACTGACATCCATTTCATCACCGGCAATAAAATCGATCCCGGCCTGCTGCATGGAATAATTATACTGATCGTTCTCGACGATCCTGGTCAGATCATGGTTATAATAAAAGCGGGTGCGGGCACCCAGATAAGCGATTTCGGCCTGCGGAGACAAGATTACATCCCCGACCGGATTATAATAACGCAACAGGTTAGCGTCCTGGCCGGCGTAGGTTCCAATGGACAATTGCCATTGGGCCTGAGCCGGGATAACGGCAAGGGAAATAACCAGCCCAAGCGTTAAAAAAAATCGCTGGTTCAATGTCATGGTTTTCTCCCGGAGCCGTGACCGGCCTTCCGATGCCGGTAGAAACCGCGCTGGTCGCAGACACCGTCGCCATCCGCATCGATGAAACGGTCCATGCGTTGTTCCTGCGTACCCTCTCTTTTTTGGGCACGATCGTCCTGACCGTCGCCATCTTTATCGGTGAAATCGCTCAGTTTTTCCTGGTATTCTTCCAATACAAAGCCGTAACGATAGCCGCCCAAATCGCGGCGCGTATATATTTCACCGGTAATATCGTTGATCCAATTCCGGTCGGTATCGATTATATTCTCACTCCAGCCGTCCTTATCTGTGTCCCCAAATTTACTATCGAGATCGTTCACACCGTCGCCATCTTCGTCTTTGAAAATGTCGTTGATTCCGTCTTTATTTTGATCCTGGAACCGGAAAGTATGCCGGTAAGTCTTCTGATCGACATCGTTAATTCCTTCGCCATTAGCATCCCGGAACCAGTCGTTGATACCATCATGATTTTGATCAATGAAACCACGCGCATGGCTGGCGTTATTGATTGATGTTTGTGCCAGAGCTGCAGTCAGACCAACCATTATAGCCATTAAAAAGCGGAGGGCTGTTTTCATTGTATACTCCTCTCAAAAACGCCAGAACGGCTGGCGGAATTTCCGTCGGCCGTTTTCATCTGACTGAACTGATTGTTATTTACCGGCACCGCGGTAGCCTTTTTGCGTTTTTGTGCAGTTACCATTACAATCGGTAGCCGTCGCAGATTGGCTGTCGGTCGCCTGAACCCGGCCGCGATGTCCGTACATGAATTTCTGGCCGGTACCATTGGTGGGACGTTGATAATCGGGATCCTGGCCGTTCGGGATTCCATCACCATCGGCATCCTGGGCATTATCATTGAAACCGTCGCCATCCGCATCCACAAAGCCACGGCTGTTGCCGCGACCAGCGCCCGAGCGAACATAATCCGGATCCTGGCCGTTCGGAATTCCGTCGCCATCCGCATCCGGGGCGTTGTCATTGTAACCGTCGCCATTGACATCCACGAAATGCGAACCGTGCTGAGTCGTTGAACTCTGAGCGTTCAGGCCGACCGGCATCGTTACTAAAGCGACCAATAGGCTTAGCGTTAAGATTGCTATTAAGTTGAGTTTCTTCATTTTTTTCTCCTTTTCATTTTATTCACAATTTCAAAACTCTGTTACCTATAGAGTCAATTGCCGTGCCAAAGGAGAAAATTCGGTTGTAATCTTTGTTTTTCCCGTCGAGAAAAATATTTTGTGAATGCTTTAAAGTCATAAGGATTTTTAGATTCCGCTCGCCAATTTTGTAAGATAAACGACAATATTGTCGAGCCTAACCGATTTTATATTTGTCAATTTTGTAACGCAACACCCGCTCGGAAAGCCCGAGCAACTCTGCTGCCCGGGTTCGCACATTGCCGGTTTGCTGAAGGGCTAATTTTATCAATTTCTGTTCGAGTTCCTCAGCCTGATCGTTAAGCGACCGGTTTAGGGAAACAGTTGATTGGGCCGCCGATTGCAGGGGTAAATCAGCAACGGTGATAATTTCCTGACGCGCCAGAATGACGGCGCGCTCGATGATATTTTCCAACTCGCGGACGTTGCCCGGATAATCATAGCGCATCAGCAGATTCATGCCTTCCGCCGAAACGCCTTCGATTAGCCGGTTGTTCAGCCGGGCATGTTTGGAGATAAAATGCTGAACCAGCAGGGCAATGTCCACCCGGCGCTCGCGCAGTGGCGGAATCTGGATTGGAATGACATTCAGCCGGAAAAACAGGTCGGGACGAAATTTTTCTTCTTCGACCATTTGCTGAATATTTTTGTTGGTCGCCGAAACGACCCGGACATCAGCTCGTAATGTCTGGTTAGATCCCAGACGCTGATATTCTTTATCCTGCAGAACGCGTAAAAGTTTGACCTGAAAATTTAAAGGAATGTCGGCAACTTCGTCGAGAAAAAGTGTGCCGCCCTCAGCCGCTTCCAGACGCCCCCGGGCGCGCTCGATTGCCCCGGTAAAGGCGCCTTTCTCGTGACCAAAAATTTCACTCTCGAAAAGTGTTTCCGGTATTGCGGCGCAGTTGATTGCCACAAACGGCATAGCTTTGCGCGGCGAGGCCTGGTGAATAGCGCGGGCGATCAATTCCTTACCGGTGCCGCTTTCGCCCTGAATCAGGACGGCGGCCAGGCTGTTGCTGACGCGGGCAACAAGATTGAGAACGGCCGCCAAAGACGGGCTTTTATAAATAATATCGGTCTGCAAACCGGCAGCGGCAATTTGTGTTTTCAAAATCTGATTTTCACGCACCAAGGCATTGTGCTCTGAAATTTTCCGGATTTTTAGCTCGAGTTCATCCAGATCAATCGGTTTGGAAAGATAATCCCAGGCGCCTTGCCGCATGGCAGTAACCGCGTCTTCAACCGTGCCAAAAGCGGTTATGATTATCACCTGAATTTCAGGATTGATGGCTTTGACTTTTTTCAGAATGTCGAGCCCACTCATCCCCGGCATCCGAAAATCGGTCAGTACCACGTCGAGATACTGTTTTTCGATCACTGCCAGGCAATTTTCACCTGAATCGCAGGCAAAAACAGTACATCCCAGTTTCTTAAAAAAACCTCTCAGCAATTCGCGTTGAGTGGCATCATCGTCGATTATAGCAATGCTTAAATTGAACATTTTCATTCCTTCCCGATAGGAATTGTAATTAAAAACCGGGTGCCCTGACCGGGATTGCTGAAAACCTCGATCGTACCGTCATGCTCGGAGACGATTTGAAAAACCTGGGCCAGTCCCAGACCGGTGCCATTTGATTTGGTCGTAAAATAAAGATTGAAAATCCGGCTCTGATTTTCCGGTGGAATGCCGGCTCCGTTATCCTCGACCGTGATGGAAAAATATCTCCGGCGCGGCACCTTGAGTCGGATTTTCACTGTTCCGCCGACTGAGACGGCATCCAAAGCATTTTCCAGTAAATTAACTAAACACTGGGTGATTTTATCGGCATCGAGATTGGCTTTAAGCGAGGGATGTTTTTCCCATTCGATTGTTACCTGCTGGCCGGCAGCCCGGGTTGCATAAAGCGCTACGACTTTGGCAATCAGTTCTTCAACCATAACCGGTTTTTTATTTAGTGGCGCCGGTCGTGCAAATTCCAGGAATTGCCGGATAATGGCGCTGATCCGGTCGATTTCATGGCGCACAATTTTGATTAGTTCAGCCTGTTCGTCGACACCTTCCTCCGGTGGAAATTCGCGCGCCAGACGTTGAACGGTCATAGAAATGGCATTCAACGGATTACGGATTTCGTGCGCGACACCGGCGGCTAATTCGCCCATTGCGCTTAACTTTTCCCGCCTCCGCAAGTTATCCTGCAGGCGATAAACTTCATTGGTGATATGCTCTTTCTCGGACTTCAACCAACGAATGTTCTGATTCGCAATTGAAAAGGCGGCCAGCAGAAATCCGATCACGAGCAGAATGCCCAGCCGAACGGCGCCCTGGCGAACGGCCGCCGACTGAATGGCCAGAATCGGTTTGTAGTCCAGCCCGATCCGGATTACTCCATACGAAGCTTCCAGAACCGCAAACGGCAAAATACCTTCAAAAACCTTTTTATCCTGAAATGAATTAATCCGCCATTGAAACGATCCAGAATCAATTACGGACTGCAGAAAATTATCGGTGGCAATGGCCGACAACGCATCGACATTTTCTGTGGCGGCCAGAATTCCGAGCGAATCCTGAATGGCGATATAAGTCACGGCGCTGTTTTCCGAAATACTATTGATCACGGTTCCAATCCCGACTTCCCGGCGAAGATTCAGCAATTGTCCGGCATCAGCATAACCGATAATCGCGCCGCCGGACGGATCGCGAAGCGCAATACAATAAAGCGATTTAGTGGAGAGGGAGTCAGTCTGTACGCCAAAGCTGATTTCCGGTTGATCTGAGATTAGCCAGTCTCGCAGGAGATTTTCGCCCGGCAACGCTGGCGGAGCAAAGAGGGTAGCCCTTAGCAATCGCCCCCTGGAGTTAATGATTTGAAGACCGACCATTTGATTTTCGAGCACCATTTGTTCAAGGGCATCTCTGGAAAGCATCCGCTGATCGATATTTTTACTGATAATTCGCAGAGCAGCCAACGTCCGGTCGGCCAATTCTTCTTCAAGAGCATCGTTGCTTAGAATCGAATTGACAGCCGCCTGTCGGATAGTCTGAGTGAGATTCTCGGTCATGAGAGACATCAGTTCAAGCACACTGTTTTTCCGGTTCTGAAATTCGAGATAGGCCGAGGACAACAACAGGCAGAGCAGAATGACGAAAACCGAAACCGCCATACGGGGGTTCAGTTTGAATTCTTTCATGGGAAAATTCATCCCTTAAATATAAAACAGGAATTTTAATATACGAGTTTTATTTTGCCGCAGTCGCTCCGTCAAGAATACTTTTTATAAAAGACGATTTTCCCAGTTTCAATCCATTTCATTATATATGCAATTTAATTTTCTGGGGCAACACCTTCAGCCGCCACATTCTGATAAATATATCAACAAATATCCACGATGTGTTTGCGTAGTAAATTATGGCTGAATAAATTTCCCGCCGATGAAAACTGATGCCATATCAAAGCACGAGATCCTGAAAGAAAAATCCAGACGCATCAGTATCCGTGAGGGCGGTGCTTATGGGCTGTTCGATGGCTTCGGCCTGCGCTATATCACGCCGTATGCGCTTTTACTGGGAATGAGCAATGTTCTGATCGGACCGCTGATTGCCTTGCCCCAGATGCTGGGCAGTCTAATGCAATTGGTGACGCTGAAACTTTTAGAAAAAGGAATCCGTCGCAAGAATATTTCATGGATCGGAACTCTGCTGCAAACATCGATGTGGTTTCCGATCATTTTTCTCGGTATTCTTCACTTTAATTTTAATTTATCCGGCGGTTTGATTCCGGCCGGTTTGATTCTGTTTTACAGTCTGATGATTATTTTCGGAACGATGGTCGGCCCGGCCTGGAGCTCCTGGATGGGGGACATCGTTCCGCAACAGATCGGCGCCTACTTCGGCCGCCGCAATCGCATTTTAGGTTTGATTACGATCTGCGCCATGCTGATTGCCGGTTTGATCCTGCAATATTTTAATGGGCTCGGGCGGCCATTCCCGGGCTTTGTGATTATTTTCCTGATCGCGTTCGTTGGTCGGGCGACTTCATCGGCGCTACTGAAACGCCAGTACGAACCGGCCTTCCACCCACAGAAAGAATACTACTTCACGATCTGGCAATTCATCCGTAAGATACCGCAAAGTAATTTCGGTAAATTCGTAACCTATGTAGCATTGATGCAGTTTGCCGTTTATATATCTGCGCCGTTTTTCGCGGTTTTTATGTTGAAGGACCTGCATTTCAATTATCTTGAATTTACACTCATCACGATGACGATGCCGTTCGTCAACATGTTGTTAATGCCCGCCTGGGGACGATTTGCCGACCGCTACGGCAATCTGCGGGTCGTTCGCGTCTGCGGATTCTGTATTCCAATCATCCCGGCTCTATGGGTTCTCGCGGTTTTCTTCGTTGACCACCCCTGGTTAGTAATACTGTATCTGATATTGATCGAAACGCTGAGCGGTTTCGCCTGGGCCGGTTTCAACCTGACGACCGTCAATTTTATCTACGACGCGGTGACCCGCCAACGTATGGCGATTTGTGTGGCTTATTATAACATCTTCAACGGCGTTGGGATGTTTCTGGGTGGCTTGATCGGCGGACAAATTGCTGACTTGCCGTTCCGGAT
>JAZDEI010000023.1:0-16900 GCA_043808945.1 Fidelibacterota bacterium
TTTGCTGATGCTTCCGACAACCATTTGTTCGACCGCCAGCAGTTGTCCGGCTTCCACGGCGCAGGCATCCGAAGTACAGCCGGAGAGCTGGAATGCCTGTTCTTTCAGGATTGCGTCCATCTTTTCGCGTTCCAGAATGACGAATTTGCCGGTCAGGAAGAGTTCGGCGCGCAGGCGATCTGTCAGGGCACTGGCATCGGCTTTCGTCACGTTCTTGCCCTCGAAATCCATGACGGCGATGTTCACCTGAGCGCTTAGCATCCCGATTAAAAGCACACCGACAGCGAAAAGAAGCTTCTTCATTGCATTTCCCTCATTTTTTAACTCGCTATGAAATAATAAGCCGAATTTTGAAAAATAGCAAGCACAAAACCTTGAGTTGGATTTGGGATTTGGAGTGCCTCAACATTGTTGAAGCCTGCGGATGAAATCTCAAATTTGAAAATTTTATAGAGAGATTCTTACCCTATTTCCAGGATACTGGCTCGCTGTTTGAGAACATCTTTGAACTCAGTTGATTTTTGAGTAGAAAGAAAACCCTGATCGGTCATCGCAATCATTTCTGGCAGAATTTTAGTAAAGTGGTCACGAATATAATCATATTGTTTTTGATAAATACCCAGAATATCCGCTAATGCCTGAAAATCTCTTCGAGTCAGATTCCGTTTCTTGCCATTCAGAGTCAGTGCTGTTTCTTCCGGATCAACTTTTTCTGAAATCAATAATCGGGTTGATAATAAATCATAAGCCGGTGACAATTGAATCATGCCATCAGGTATATAAATCAATGAAAAATTTTTTAAATGCATATCGGCGTTTCCAGTTAAAAAAGAAAATAGCACCACTTCAAGAAAATACTGGCAATCAAGAAGTGGATTAGAAGAATATTTTTGAATAGCTTTCCCAATGCTTTCGAGTGATCCTCGATATTTATTTTCCGTTAACCGTCCGGTTAACTGGCACATATCTTCCATATGAATTTTTTTATTATTTCTATCACGGTCAATCCGGCGAGTGATGTAAGCTAATTCCCCACTTGCCAGGGTAATCAGACCGTTAGGGACAGTCTTTATTCCGGATATTTTTGCCATCTGCATAGTTAAATGCTCGATTTCCGGCATCTCAGGATAATTGATTACCGGCGGTTTAAGGATATAATTACCCCACAGTCCGACAATAGTAAAACGACTATTATCCTGACGGCTTTTTTCAACAGCCACCGATAATTTGGGCTGTACACCGGGAACAGTGACCCGGTTGAGAACAACCTTTTTGGCCAACTCATTTAATTGATCGTAAGAATAATCCAGATCGGGGGGAAACGACTGACCGAACAGACGCTGGCAACAACGTTTATGATAATAATGATTGGATTCATTATCACTAACTGACTGACAGCATATCCGACAACGGCGAGTTTCATCCATCAATCAGTCTCCTCTTCCGGAACAATGGAAACAGCCCCGATACAATCTTTACAACAGGCCATCAACAATCCCATCCGGTCGCGTGGATTTATCTTCCAGGTTTCCTTCACAATATCGAGTAACCAGCCTTCCGGAATTAATCCGTCAAAAAAGGAGAACATCGTGGAACTGGTAAATTGTTCCTTTCTGAGAGGTAAGGTCAAACTGATTGTCTGAGAGGAATTATCCTTGAGATACACATCATCGTACTGAAAAACATATCCCTCCTCGGTTTCCGATAGAATTCCGGCCAGCGTATCATGCCATAACACTTTCGCTCTACGCATTATCGACCTTGTTTCTGTTCTGCGCCTGCGGTTGCATCTCATAACCGAAAAGGGCCAATACCTGGTTGATCTTATCCAAGCGGAGCGTTTGTTTACCCTGCTCCATCTCCCGAATGAATCGTAAGCCCACCCCGGCTCGCCGGGCAAGATCTTCCTGAGTCAGTCCCAACATACGCCGCCGTTCTTTAAGAAATTTTACCAACTCGTTTTCCATATTTATACCTGTTCAGGTGTAATTCACAAAAACCGAATTAATATATACCCAATCGGGTATAATCACAAGCAAAATATCATGATTTAATCCCGAACAGGTATAAATATTGCTAATTCTGAAACCAGTTACCACCTTGAATGCCAGCAAAAGGCTAAATTGGTTTTGTTTTTCGCGGACAATCTGAAACCAGTTTGGCTTCGCGAAAACTTGTTCTTAAGCGATGAGTGAAGAATCGGCTATGTCAATCACAATGAGACACGGCGTGCCATATCTCTACGATCAATGACCACAAATGACAGTCGCGATGAATAAAGGGGTGAATGACTATTATGTGACTATTGAGTGACTACCGTCTGACGCACTTTTACAGTTCGACGATCGTCGCGCCGGTACCGCCGCTGTCGAAATCCTCGAAGTGATAACTGCGCACGCCGGGACAGGTTCTTAGTACTTCGTGCGTCATTTTCTGGAGGGCGCCGGTGCCCTTGCCGTGGATGATCTCCACCTGGTTCAATCCGGCGAGCAGAGCGCGGTCGAGGAATCTTTGCAAGACGCTTTCGGCTTCGTCAAACCGCATCCCGCGCAGGTCCAGCCGCGGCGAAAGCAAGGCCTCGCTTTTTATCATGGAAGGCGCCGATTGTCTGGTTTTGGCCGCACTTTTCTTCACCGGCTGAAGCGCTTCCCGGCCGACCCAGAGCGTTTTGCCGCCGACACTGACGCCGAAACGACTGTTCATTGTGCCGACCTTGATGATCTCGCCCGGCTCACTGACGCCTTCAATTCGCACCGCATCACCAACCTGCCATTCCGCCCGGCCAGCCGGGGCCGGCTTTTTATGACGCGCTTTGATTTGCCGGACATCATTCTGGATTCCGGCGACGGTCTGTTGAGCCTGGCGGATCGTTTCCGGTTCGGCGGCTTTTTCGCGGATTTCCTTGACGGCACTTTCGATTTTGCGGCGTGATTCGGCCACGGTTTCTTCCAATTTCAGCGCCAGATCGGCATCCGCGCGTTCGGCTTTTTCGCGCAGGGTAGCGAGTTTTGTTTCGTATTCGGTGACTAATTTGTCGAGTGTATTTTTGTTTTGAGCGAGGGCTTTCTTATCCTTCTCGACTTCCGTCCGTAACTGCTCGACCTCGCGCAGAAGGTTAGTCAGGCGTATGGATTCTTCACCGACGATTTGCCGGGCGTTCGCTACGACGGTAGCAGGCAAACCGAGCCGGTCGGAAATTTCAAAGGCGTAACTACTGCCCGGCAAGCCGATCAGCAGACGATAGGTCGGCGCCAGGGTGGCCGTGTCGAATTCCATGGCGGCATTGACCGCTCCGGTTTGTTCCTGAGCGAATTCCTTCAGGGCATTGTGATGCGTTGTGACGATTATCCGGCTGCCGGCCGCGATCAGTTCCGCCAGGACGGCCTGCCCGAGGGCTGCGCCTTCGGTCGGTTCGGTGCCGGTGCCGAGTTCATCGATCAGTACCAGCGTTTGTCTGTCGGCGGTTTTGAGAAAATGCTTCAAGTTATTGACGTGCGAAGAGAAGGTTGACAGATCGTTTTCGAGCGACTGCTGGTCACCGATGTCAACCAGAAACCTGGTAATCAGCGGCAGGCGGCTCTCCTCTTCGGCCGGGATTGGCAAGCCGCACATCGCCATGAGCGTTAACAGGCCGACCGTTTTCATGGCGACTGTCTTGCCACCGGCATTCGGGCCGGAAATCACGACCGCCCGGACGTTGTCCGCCAGTTCAAAATCCAGCGGTACGACTTCTTTGTGGAGCGCCAGCAGGGGATGCCGCGCCCGGCGCAGGCGAAAATTACGTTCGGTGCCGGTAATGACCGGCGGCGTGCATTTGAACTTCAGGCCGAAGCGTGCGCAGGCATTCAACAGATCGAGTTCGCTCAAGACCTCCAGATTCTTGTGCATGGCCGGGAAATTCGGACGGATTTTATCGGTCGTCTGGCGCAAAATGCGCTCGATCTCTTCTTTCTCGGCCTGCTCTAATTCCTTGAGTATGTTATTGATCTCGACGATTTCAAGCGGCTCGACATAGACGGTCGCGCCGGTCGTCGATTGCCCATGAATAATGCCATTGACTTTGCGCTTCGATTCGGCGCATAGTGGTAAAACCAAGCGCCCGTCGCGGATCGTGGCCTGGTCTTCGTGCAACCACTGCTGACCGCGGGCGAATTCCATCAGGCGGACGATCTCATGGTTCAGGCGGCGCTGCTGGGCGCGAATTTCGTGCCGGATGCGGTTTAATTCCGGACTGGCGTTGTCGCGAATCGTTCCGTCCGGCCCGATAATGGCCGCGATAATTTTACGCACTTCCGGTAAAGGTTCCAGCCCGGCGAACAGCGGTTCCAGCATGATCAATTTAAGACGTTGCACACGGAAAAACCGGCGCAACCGGTCAACCATTTCCAATAAACGATCGATCTGAACCAACGTTTCCAGCGATAAAAACGTTCCGGCGATCCGGCAGCGTTCCAGTTCTTCACGAAAATCCGGATAAGCGGCCAGCGGCAGAACTTCGCCATCGGCCAGGATGGCCTGCAAAGCGACGATGCGGGTTTGTGTGCGCCGGATCGGTTCGAGGGCATTCTGTGGCCGGATTGTATCGACCAAAGATTTTCCTGCGGATGAAATCGTCAAGTCCCGGATCAGTTCGATGACTTTGCCGAAGCCGAGTTTTTCATTCAAATCAATGGTTATTTCCGGCATTTCAGAGGAGAAAATCAGGGAATTGTGATGACCGGTGTGGCGCCCGATCCGTCAGATTCGGAGTCCGGTGTTTCAGGCAACATGACGATTTTGCGCATACTTTTACCGAGATCGCTGAGATCCGTTTCAAGGTTAAACATGCGAATGGTTTTGCGTTCGGCCCGGCTCAGCAGGTTGAACGCGGTCGAAGATTTATGCAGACGCCCGACGAAGCCGAATTCCGGGTAGACATTGATCACCCAGACCAGAATAAACATTAACACAAGCCCCTCCAGAAAGCCGAACAACAGGCCGCCGGTCCGATCCAGCCAGGTCAATTTCAGGGCGCGGAGCAGGCTCTTTATCATTGCGGCGATCAGTTCAAAAAACACATAGACCATGATGAAGACGATCACAACCCCGGCTACGTTGCGGACGCCTTCGGATACTTCAAACAGGCTGGCAAGCAGTTTACCGCCAATGGGATAATATCGCGAAGCGGCCAGTGCGGCCAATCCGAAACCGATCAATTTCAGGGCGGCCTTAACCAATCCGTTGCGTAAACCGAGAAAAGTGAATATTCCGATGACGACGATAGTAATAATGTTGAACATGCGATTCTGCCCGTTTACAATCTCAGGTTAATTTACTCCGCACGATGATCTGTACCTCGCTCCCGGTCGTCCGGCCTTTGACTTTCGCCATGACTAATGACATGACCCGGCCAAGGTCTTTAATATTGGTAGCTCCGGTTTCCGCGATGACTTCCGTGACGACCAGGATCAATTCAGCGGTCGTCAAAGCCTGTGGCAGGTAGGTGCGGATTACGACCAGTTCGGCCTCTTCCAGGGCAACCAGATCGGCGCGTCCGCCATTTCTGTAAGCCTGAATCGAGTCCTGATGTTGTTTGGCGGAGCTCATTAAAACGCCGATCACATCTTCATCGGTAAATTCTTTGCGCGAGTCGATCTCGGCCTTGCGGATATTGCTGCGCAGGAGCCGAATGATCCGCAGGCGGTCTTCGTCTTTGGCCTTCATGGCCACGATCATATCCTGCAGTAATCTATCTATCAAATCCATCTGTCACCTCAAATGTGGTTGCGATTATTAATGCCGATCACGGCCAGCATCCGACCGGTCAATACTCCATCGCGCCGGTAAGAAAAGAATTTATCGGGCCGGCAGGCGGTGCAGTAACCGCTATCAGCTATTTTTTCCGGTATTAATCCGGCGGCGACCAGGCGATTTTGTACGGCGGCGATCAAATCCAGAAAAAGACGATCCGCGCGCCGCATGATTTCACCGGCCGGGAATTGAGATGCGAGATCCTCTTTAACTTCATAGCAACAGGCGTGCAGAGCGGGGCCGATCGCGGCTACCAGATCGGCCGGATCGGTTTGAAATTGCTCCCGCATTTTAATAATTGTATTAGCGATTATACCGCTGGCGATTCCGCGCCAACCGGCATGCACAGCTGCGACGACTTTTTGGCGCGGATCGTACAACAGAATCGGAGCGCAATCGGCGGTCTTGATGCTCAGAAAAACGTGCGGTCGATTGGTAATCAAGGCATCGCAGGCGGGATTCGGGCCGCTGGCCTCGACAACGGCGGCCTGATTGCTATGAATCTGTTCGGCCTGGGCGATGTCGGACGGCGCGAAATTCAGGGTATTGCAGAATCGTTTACGATTAATCAGAATATTTTTAAGAGTGTCGCCTTCCGCAATGGCCAGATTCAGCGAATGGAAAGCGCCATGACTGACCCCGCCTTCGCGTGTGCTGAAGGCATGCAGGATTTCCGGGAATTCCATTAATTCCGGCGATCGGATGATGTCGATACCTTTACTGTGAATAAGCGGGAACATCAGCGGATAACCTTGTCTCCGATAATGATGTTGCCGTTTTCGATCAGCGCTGCCGGCCGGATTTTGTCCCTATCATAGCCGAGAATAAAGGCGCAGGAGTTGACTCGCGGGCGGTTGCCTTTGAACGAAATATTACGGCAAAGACCGCGATAGACCGGCATTTCGATCAGCCCTTCCCGGATTTGCTCGCGGGTAACGGCACCGCGGTTGATGACAGCCAGCAGAGCGTTCATCGTATCGTAGCCGTATAACTCCAGCCGTCCCGGCTCGGCGCCAAATTGTTTGGCAAAATCGGTAGCGACCTGGCGGAAATTTTTCGATTCGGTGTCGATAAAATAATCGGAGACGAAACGCAGACCGTGCAGAACATCGCGATTCTTTTTCAACAGGTCGGGATCGTTCCAATTGGCACTGCCGAACAGGTTGCCGCGGATGTCGTAGTAAATCAATTGCGGCACGATCAGACTGGCATCGTTGGCGCGGGCCGGTAACAGGAACCCATCCACCAATCCCGGCGGAAAAGCCAGCGTATCCCGGCGCGGTACTTCAAAATCGGTATTTTTCATCAGCCCGGTCATTATCAAAGTTTCACGCAGAGAAAGCCGGTAAGTCGTATCGCGCTTAAAAATGACGCATTGCTGATCACCGACGGCAATCCGCAGGCTGTCGTTATTGAAGCGTGGATCGTTTTTCACCATTTCATTCAATTGCCGTTTGGCTGAGTTATATTTTTCGCTAAAGTGATTTTTAAGGCGGTCAACCGCCGCGTCGTGTACATTATTAATCTGTAATTTTAATTCGACCGGTTCGCCCTGATACCATTGCTGGGAAACAACCTGTCCGCCGTATTCGTCGATAGTCCGGCAATAGGCGTCGGTAAATTCCCGGCCGAATTCATCGGCTGAGGCGATCGAGGCGACGGTTTTCACGCCGCTGATTTTGGCGCTGTAAAGACTCAGAAAACGCCCGAGATTCTCGTAATCGACGTTCCCCTGAAAAATGTACGGCCCGAGCGAAGCCAGTTGCGAACCGGAAGCTGTCGGGGTAATCATTGGAATGTGCATCTGATTAGCGACCACCGCCACGAGAGTTGCGTCTTCGGTCGAGATCGGGCCGAAGATGGCCAGCACTTTCGGATTTCGCGCCAGGAATTCGGCATGCCGGATATTCTGAACGCTTTCACCGCGATTATCGAACACCAGCGCGGCAATGTCGGCATGATAGGTCTTACGGTAACCGGCGATAGCATATTTCACGCCGTTTAGAACCTTTTGCCCGACAGATGAATTGGCGCCGGTCAGCGGCAAAATGACGCCGATATATTTTCTTGGCAGAGGCGCTCTCTTTAAGCGCGCGTCGGACAGTTGATATTGCTCCCGCAGGTACTTATTCTCGATCTGGCCGGTCATCTGGCGCAATTCCTTAAGAGCCTGTTTCGTGTCGCCTTCCGCATGGTATTTTTCGGCTAATTTCATGGTCAGGTACTGCCTGGTAAAGGCATCCGTGGTGAAATCGCGCAAGGCTTTGACTTCCTCCAGATCGAGGTAAAAATCGAGAATCGTTTCGGCATGATCTGCGCAGAGCTCGAGCAGATTCTGATCGGAATAATTCATCAGCAAATCCAGGTAAAAGGTCAAGGCCTCACGGTATTTCCCCTCTGCTAATAGTATTTCTGCCAGAGTAACTTTCACCTCGCTAGCATACCGGGAGTTGGGATAAGCTTGCAGAAATTCGCGGGCAAGCGTCTCGCTCCGGTCGGCTTCACCCAGCCGGTAGGCGGTTTTTATCAGCATCATGGCTGAAGATGTCACCAACGGATTACCGGATTTCGCTCTGGCGCTGATCGTCTGAAAAATATTCTGGGCGTCCCAGTATTTTTCGGCATTGAAATAAGCCACGCCTTCATTAAAAAGCCCCTTCGTTTGATCCTGTTCGGTTTGTGTCGGCTGACCAGCCGACAGGGCGGCACAGAAGATTGACAGACAGAAAATGATAGTGATGGTTTGATTGGGTTTGTTCATCCTGGTAGTACTTTTATTCGTTAAAATCATTCCCATTCGATAGTGGCTGGCGGTTTGGAAGTGACATCGTAGACGACACGATTGATCCCGCGGACTTCATTGACGATCCGGTTGGAAATGCGGCTGAGCAGGTTGTTCGGAAGACGGGACCAATCGGCCGTCATGCCGTCGCTACTGTTAACGGAGCGGAGCGCCAGGACATTCTCATAAGTGCGCTGGTCGCCCATGACACCGACGGTTTTGACCGGAATCAGCACCGCAAATGCCTGCCAGACCCGGTCATAATAGCCGCCCGCATGCAATTCCTCGATATAGATCGCATCCGCGCTCCTCAGCAGGTCAAGCCGGCGCGGTGTGATTTCCCCGATGATCCGCACGGCCAGCCCCGGCCCCGGAAAGGGATGCCGCTTCAATATTGGTTCGGGAATACCCAGTTCGCGGCCGATCCGGCGCACTTCGTCCTTGAAAAGCATATTGAATGGCTCGATCAGTTGCAGATGCATGCGTTTCGGTAAACCGCCGACATTGTGGTGACTTTTAATGACCTGCGACGGACCATTGACCGACCGGCTTTCGATGACGTCGGGATAAAGCGTTCCTTGTGCCAGGAATTTCACGCGCGGATATTGCCGGGCGATTTTCTCGAAAGCCCTGATGAATTCGCGGCCGATGATTTTACGTTTGCGTTCCGGAGCGCTCACGCCTTTCAGGGCGCTCAGGAACTGGCGTGAAAAATTGTAACTGCGGATCGGCAAACCCATTTGCTCCTTTAGTTGCCGGACGACCTGGATCTGTTCGGTCTGGCGCAGAAGGCCGTTATTGATGAAAACCGGGATGCAGCTTTTACCGATTGCCTGGTTAATCAGGACGCCCATGACAGAGGAATCGACGCCGCCGCTCAAGGCCATTAAAACCTGTTCCTTACCAGCGCGTTGCCGGATCTCGCTGATCGTATTTTCGATGAAATGGCCGGCGGTCCAGTCCGGTTTTAAACCGGCGACCTTGAATAGGAAATTAGACAGAATTTTGGTGCCTTCGGCGGTATGCTCGACTTCGGGATGAAATTGCAGTCCCATGATACGCCGCTGACGATTTGTTAACGCGGCCGGCGCGCCGTTGGTCGAGAGCGCCGCGATTTCAAAACCGACCGGTAATGAATCAACGTGATCGCCATGGCTCATCCAGACCTGCGTGCGGGGTGAGACATCCGCGAAAAGAGTATGATTGTTTTTAATCTCGATCTGGCTGGGGCCGTATTCCCGGTGATTGTCGGAATGGACACGTGCTCCGAAATGCGCCGCGATCAACTGCAATCCGTAGCAAATGCCGAGCAGGGGCAGGTCGAGATCGAAAAAATCCGGCGAAAGTTGCGGGGCCGCTTCGGCATAAACACTGGCCGGCCCGCCGGATAAGATCAGTGCGCTTACCTGTTTTTCGACAGCTTCCCGGGCAGTCACAGTCGGCGGTACGATTTCCGAATAGACCGAGAGTTCCCGCACCCGGCGGGCGATCAATTGTGTGTATTGCGAACCAAAATCGACGATCCAGACTTTACTGACAGCGTTCATATTTTCTCATTTTCAGGTATCCAGCGTTGCAATTCCGGGATAAATTCATAATTGGTCAGGTCGTATTTGATGGGAGTTATCGAAATCAGATTCTGGCGTATGACCACATCATCGACGTCATCTCCTTCGGCGAGTTCGGCCTTTTTGCCGTCCATCCAGTAATAAACGCGATTGCGCGGATCGACCCGTTTATCGAAAAGCTCGGCGAAATTGGCCATGCCCTGCCGGGTAATACGCACGCCGCGGATTTCCAAGGCAGGCACATTCGGCACATTAATATTCAAAAGAGTACGCGGTGGTAAGCCTTTGGTCAGCACCAATTTGGCGATCTTGACCGCGAACTCGGCGGCCGGTTCGAAAATTGCATGCGTATAGGTTGTCAGAGAAACGGCAATCGAAGGAATGCCCAGAATCGTACCTTCCGTGGCAGCCGAAACCGTCCCGGAGTAAATCACGTTGATACCGGCGTTCGAGCCGAGATTGATCCCGGAAACGACCATGTCCGGCCGCCGCTCCAGGAGCGCACCGACCGCGATTTTCACGCAGTCAGCCGGCGTCCCGGAAACAGCAAAGCCATGCCATTGATCGTTTTTGTTGAAATCCGTCACCCGGATCGGATCGGAAAGGGTAATCGCGTGACCGACAGCGCTTTTTTCGCTGTCCGGTGCGACGACCGCAACTTCGGCGATTGCCTGCAAAGCCGAAACGAGACAGTCGATCCCCGGCGCGGCAATTCCGTCGTCATTGGTTACCAGAATAAATGGTTTAGTGTTGCTCATAGAAAAAAATTAAAATTTTACTGATTAACTGGCGGAGTTCCGAGCGGGGTGAAATAATGTCGATGAAACCTTTGTCCAGCAGAAATTCCGCATGCTGAAATCCTTCCGGCAATTCATGCCCGATGGTCTGTTTGATGACGCGCGGCCCGGCGAATCCGATGAATGCCCCGGGTTCGGAAATTATCAGATCGCCGAGCATGGCAAAACTGGCGGTCGTGCCGCCGGCGGTCGGATCGGTCAGGATGGAAATGAATAATCCGCCTTCTTCATGAAACCGGGTCAGTTTGGCGCTGGTCTTCGCCATTTGCATCAGCGAGTAAATACCTTCCTGCATCCGCGCTCCACCGGATTGCGAAATAATGATTAAAGGTACATGCATCTCGCGGGCCTTATCGGTTGCCCGGGCAATTTTTTCGCCAACGACCGAACCCATACTGCCGCCGATAAAATTAAAGTCCATCACGCACAGCACAACCGGAATTTTATCCACCATGCCGGTCACAGTCCGAACGGCTTCGTTCGAACCAGTCTGGCTCATGGCCTGTTTCAGACGATCGGAATATTTCTTTGAATCCTTGAATTTGAGCGGATCGTTCGATTGCAGATCCTGGTTGAATTCCGTGTATTCATCGCCAATCAGGATTTTGATATAAGTGTCGCACGGAATGCGGAAATGATAGCGACAATGCGTGCAGATCCAGTAATTTTTATCGAGTTCCCGTTTGTAGAGGTACTCATTACAGGTTGGGCATTTGACCCAGAGACCGTCCGGGATAACCTTTTTTTCGGCCCCGAGCAATCCTTTTTTCGTTCTTTGAAACCAGTCAGCCATGTTTACCTCATTCCAGCGAGCGGGTTAAAATCAACGCGTCATCGCGGTTCTCATAATAGCGGGCACGTCGGCCGGTCAGTGCAAATTGGTACTTCTGATATAACCGGCGGGCGGCGTTGTTGTGCTCATTTACTTCCAGTGTAATCGTCTTAGCCCCATTGCGACGTGCTATTTCAAAAGCGAAATTTAATAATTTTCCACCCAATCCGGCACTCCTAAATTCCGGATGAACGGCTAAGTTGGCAATATGGGACTCGTCTGCGACCATCCAGATGATGATGTAGCCGATAATTTGCGCTTCGTTTTGCAGGATATAAAACCGGCTGATCGGATTGCGGAGTTCATGTCTGAAAAAGTCATCCGTCCAGGCGGTGACGAATGATCTTTCTTCAATGGCCAAAATAGATGGCAAATCCCGTTCGTCCGCACGACGAATCTGGGCGTTCATACTGTCGGCCAAGTCTTTGCCTCCAGATTGGAATGATAATCCGGCTGCAGGTCAGGCCGGCTGAGCGGCAGAAGTTCCGCGTAATGGCGGGCGGCGATCAGGGCTGTCAGATCACCGGCCGGATACCGGATCATTAACCGTTCGCCGAACTTTCCATCAAAATCGTCATCGCCGATCAGCCGGTGATCCGGGAAGGAATTGGCGACCGTTTCGATCCGGTCGTGTTGCACGGGACGACGCAGATCCAAGGGCTGGTCTTTTTCGGCAACCGTATAGTATATCAGATCGCGATGAGATTTGATGAAAAGCACTGCGCTTGCGGCCGTTTCCCGGCGAGCGACGGATTCCAGTACTGTCAAAGTCGGCACCGGTAAAAGCGGCAGATGACCGGCGAATGCCAGGCCTTTGGCAGTCGCCAGACCGATTCTCAGCCCGGTATACGATCCCGGACCGATGCTGATCGCAATAGCACCGATCATTGAGAAAGCGATATTCGGATTCAGTAATCGATCGATCAGTTCGATTAATTTTTCGGAGTGGACCGCGCGGTCGGTCAGGTTTTTCTGCCCGAGAATCGCGCCGTTTCGCACCAATCCGACACTGCAATTGATCGTAGCGGTTTCGATTCCGAGAATCAGTTTGCTGGGAAGTTCAGAGTTCACGGTTCACAGTTAATCGTTTGTTGTTTGGCAAGACAATGCAGGATTTCCGGTTGACCGTCGATTTCGATAAAACGCAAATATTCATTCCCGAAATCCTGCTGCAGATTAACAAACAGGGTTGCTTCGGGTAAAAGCGGCCTGATTCGGTCAGCCCATTCGACCAGCGTAATGCCTTCGCCGTAAAAATATTCATTAATGCCGAGTTCCAGCCATTCCGCGAGGCGTTGCTCACGATAACAGTCGATATGATAAATCGGCCCGGGATATTCGTTGACCAGCGTAAAAGTCGGACTTTCGGCCGGACGGGGTACACCCAATCCCTGGCAGATGCCGTTGATCATTGTTGTCTTGCCAGCCGCCAGTTCCCCGATGAATGCCACGACCGCGCCAGGCTTCAGACAAGCGGCAATTGTTTTACCGAATTGGATCGTTTCATCCGCACTTTGACTGGTAATTTTCAGACTCATCGGTTATTTTTTGGGCGTCAGTTTCACGATCGGTAAAATCATCTCTTCCATAGAAATGCCGCCATGCTGGAAAGTGTCCCGGAAAAAGGTTTGAAATTTGTGATAATTGGTCGGATAGACGAAATAGAAATCTTCTTTGGCGATCAGGTAGTTAGTGTTGATGCCAACATCGGGCAACCTGAATTCGGCCGGATTCTTGATGTTTAAAGCATATTTCGGCGGACAGTTCAGGTTCCGGCCGCATTTAAAGCGAATATTGGAAGTCGCTTCTTTATCGGCGACGACTTTGACGTCGTTCTGCACCCGGATGCTGCCATGATCGCTGGTTAAAATAATCGTAAAATCCAGTTCGGCAAATTTGCGTAAAACGGCATAAATCCAGGAATGCTGAAACCAGGTACGGACGACTGACCGATAACTGGATTCATTCGGTAAAATTTCCTTGAGCAGATCGGAATCCACTCGCTGATGCGCCAGAATATCGACAAAATTCAACACCAGGGCGATCATAGAATTCCCAAGATAGGACGAAATGCGTTTCTCCAACGCCCAGCCGGAATCGGCATCCAGCACTTTCAGGTAATTAAAGTGTCCTTTCAAATTGATATTTTCGCGCTCCAGTAAAGCCTCGAGCATTTTCGCTTCGTGCCGATTCATGGAAGTTTCATCCTCATCTTCGCGCAACCAGATATCGGGATACAAAGGCTGAATCTCGTCCGGAAAAAGACCACTGAAGATCGCATTCCGGGCATAGGGTGTGGCCGACGGCAGGATCGAATAATAATAATCGACTTCCAGATTAAACAGATCATATAACAGAGGTGCAAACGTGTACCATTGATCCAGGCGCATGCAATCAATAACCACAAACAACACTTTCTGACCGTTTTTCAGAAGCGGCAGGACATGTTGCGGCACAATATCCGGCGAAAGGGTCGGACGAAAGTGGGGGTCGTCTTTGACCCAGTTTTGGTAATTTTTCCCGATGAATTTAGCGAACTCAATATTGCAGTCGCGCTTTTGGTCCTCGAGCGTTTCTTTCAGACCAAGATCGGGATGGTCATCGAATTCGATCTCCCAGCCGGACAATTTCTGATATATCTCCATCCAGTCGCGGCTTTTCAGATCGTTGAAAAGTTGCTGGGAAATGGCATGAAATTCTTCAAGATAATTTCGGGAAACATGTTCGGAGGAAATGCGCTGCTGTTCCAGTATTTTTTTACAGGCCATCAGAATCTGGCTGGGGTTGACCGGTTTGGTCAGGTAGTCGGTGATTTTACTGCCGATGGCTTTTTCCATCAGGCTCTCTTCTTCGTTTTTCGTAATCATGATTACCGGCAAACCCGGTTTGCGGGACTTGATCTCTGCCAGGGTTGCGAGGCCATCCTTGCCCGCCATCATTTCATCCAGCAAGACGAGGTCGAAGTTTTCCTGACCGACCAGATTGATAGCATCATTGCCGTTTGAGACGGGCACAACTTCAAATCCGCGACTGCGCAGAAACAAGACATGGGCTTTCAATAATTCGATTTCGTCGTCCACCCAGAGAATTTTTCTCTTTTTAGTGCTCATTGCATTCCTTTTGTTTCATTTTCCCGTTATAATTTCCGCCAGCGGATTTGTTTCAGTATCTGTCATCCGTATTAATTAATCGTGTATTTATTGTATTAAAAACCACGCGTTAATTTAAACAATACGACGCTTCGTAAAAGAGATATTTCTGGATTTAATACCGGCACTTTCAATCGTCGGATTGTTATGGCCGGCCGATGATCGCCTTATTTGGTTTTCATCACGAATTCGCCCTGCCAATCGGAACCGGGCGGACTGGTTTTAAAAATGAGACAGCGGTCGATAAAAACCTGCGACGGAGAGTCCGAACCCCTGACCGCCAGCGCTTTTTCGAATGCTGCGATTGCGGCGTCCCATTGTCTGTCCCAGTACAGGGTAATGCCATCGGTAAAGAAGGCACAAATCTTTGTCATCTCCGGATCGACCTGACCGGTCCGCCCGAGGAGTTGATAGACTGTAATCGGCTTCAATTTACCTTTCACCACGAGGCGATCGAGAATTCGCACTTCGATCTTATCCTGAGCACGACGGTAGGTTTCTTCGCCGACCATTAAATAGGTGCCATACTGTTTGTTGGCGCCCTCGAAGCGGGAAGCCTGGTTGACCGCATCGCCCATGACGGTGTACTGAAAACGTTGGGTCGAACCCATGTTCCCGGCACTGACAATACCGGAGTTGACGCCCATTCGTACGAAAATATCGACGCCGTGATCTTTCTTTATCTGCGGGCGGATGATCTCCAGTTCTGCCTGTTGGTCGATAGCAGCGTAGCAGGCTTTCCAGGCATGATCGGGATCTTCCATCGGCACGCCGAAATCGCACATGATAGCATCACCTTCATATTTATCCACATAGCCGTCGTATTTCATCAGGATTTCGGTCATCGGCGACAGGTACTTGTTCAATACCACAGCCAGTTCTTCCGCCGAGAGACTTTCCGAAATTGTCGTAAAATTGGCCACATCGGAGAAGAACATCGTGGCCTCGCGCTTTTCGCCGGAAAGACTGAAAGCGTCCGGGTGATCTTCGAGATATTTCAAGACTTTCGGACTCATATAGGTCTGGAACATACCGCGGATTTTCTTTTTCTCTTTCTGTTCGGAAAGAAATTGATAAACGACGCTGGCAAGATAACTGGTCCCCACGCCGACCAGTAACGGTACTAAATAAGCCCACAGGGCATAATTACGAAATATCCAGTACGAAAAAAACATCGCCGCGAATCCCAAAATAACTGCCAGGGCGCCACCAAATACCGGGCGGGCAAAAGCCACCGCCAACGCCGTCAAAATGCAGATCAGAAAAATGGTTACGATATTCAGCGCAGTCGGCAATGTCCGGATAAAACGCTGATCCAGCATGGTTTGAATAGCATGGGCATGAGTCTCGACACCGGGCGTCAAACGCCGGTTTCCGCCATAATTATAAAACGGCGTGAATTTATTATCGTGCAGTTCATCGATTGAGACACCGACGAGGGCAATCTTGCCCTTAAAAGGATTCATTTGATCTAAAATAGAATCAACTTGCGCCGTATCGCCAGCGGCTAATGCCGACATGGCTTCAAACTGACGGGTTGAATCTGCGATTAACGAAATCCTGAATTCCAACGGATAAATCGAATTGGTTTTAAACATTTCGAGATAGTCGGTATCTTCCTCGTCTTTCAAATCGAAATCGGCGTCATCGAGAACAGAAGCCATCGAATAGGTCGGGAAGGTGTTCGCCGGACCGTAATAATTAATCAGTATCGTCTGCTCCCAGCCGAGACTACCGCGATGACCCAACAGGCGCCGGGTATTACCCGTTGCGGAATCAGAGAACATGAAGTAGCCGTCTTTAAAAACAAATTCCGGATAACTCGGCAACTTAGTTTCCTTGAAAAAAACACGCGTACCGAGCGAATAGATATACTTATCCAGATACTGTTCAAAAATCGAATAGCGCCGCGTAAATCCGTCCGGATCCTGCATCTCTCCGACCACACCCCAGTCACTGCCCGTTTCGAGTAAAATCGGGAG
>JAZDEI010000024.1:0-5560 GCA_043808945.1 Fidelibacterota bacterium
AAAGTTCTGGAAAGTATTGCCGGTGGCACAGAATTACAGGTCGATTTCGGTGGCGGCCTCCGCACAGACGAGGATGTGCGCATTGCCTTTGAGAGCGGCGCCCGACAGATCACGGCGGGGAGTATTGCCGTCATCGACCGGGCGAAAGTACTGGATTGGCTGAAAGTATTTGGCGGCGATAAAATCATCCTGGGTGCGGATGTCAAAGAACGGAAACTCGCCATTCACGGCTGGCAGGAAAGCGCTCAATTAGATTTGTTGCCATTTCTGGAAGGTTATCAAAAACAAGGCATCCGGCGAACGATCTGCACCGACATTGCGCGCGATGGGATGTTGAGCGGCCCGGCCTTTGAACTTTACCGCGAGATCAAACAACAATTCCCGGAACTGACGCTGATCGCCAGCGGCGGCATCAGCCGGATCGACGATATTGGGAAGTTGCAGGACGATGGGATCGATGGCGTTATCATCGGCAAGGCGCTCTACGAAGGGCGCATCCGCCTGCCGGAACTGAAAGGATTTTTATGTTAGCCAAGCGCATCATTCCGTGCCTCGACATCAGGGACGGCCAGACGGTGAAGGGCGTCAACTTTATCAATATCAGGCACGCCGGCGATCCGGTTGAACTCGGTGCGGCTTACGCGGAACAGGGCGCCGATGAATTAGTTTTTCTCGACATCACCGCTTCCGTCGAAAAGCGCGGCACATTCATCGCGTTGGTGAAGGAAATTGCCCGGCAGCTGAATATTCCTTTCACCGTCGGCGGCGGTGTGCGGGATGTCGAAGACGTCGCCCGCCTGCTGAATGCCGGAGCCGATAAGATCACGATCAATACCGCCGCGGTCAATCAGCCGGATCTGATCGGGAAAATAGCCAACCGCTTCGGTAGTCAGTGCGTCGTGGTGGCGATCGACACCAAACACACGGCGCAGGGCGACATCGTTTTCATTCACGGCGGACGCACGCCGACTGATCGTATTACGCAGGAATGGGCGCGGCAGGTTACCGAACTCGGCGCCGGTGAAATCCTGCTGACTTCGATGGATCACGACGGCACGAAAAGCGGCTTTGCGCTAGAAATCACCCGCGAACTGTCCGAACAATTGCCGATCCCGGTGATCGCTTCGGGCGGAGCGGGCACGCTGGCGCATTTTGCGGAAGTGTTTCGGGAAGGTAAGGCCGACGCGGCGCTGGCGGCCAGCGTCTTTCATTTCGGTGAAATCCCGATTCCGGTCTTGAAACGTTACTTAAAGGACAATGAGATCGAGGTACGACTATGAATATTGATTTCGATAAAAACGACGGTTTGGTTCCGGCCATCATTCAGGATGCCGCAACCGGCAAGGTCCTGATGCTGGGCTACCTGAACCGCGAATCGTATGAACAAACTGTGGCCAGCGGCCGGGTCACTTTCTTCAGCCGCAGTCGCAAAACGCTCTGGACCAAAGGCGAAACCTCCGGGAATTTTCTGAACGTCCGGGAAATCCTGACCGACTGTGACGGCGATACGCTTTTAATCAAAGTCAAACCGGCCGGGCCGACCTGTCACACCGGCGCCGATACCTGTTTCAACGAGGAAAATGTCGCGCCGCAGTCATTCATTTATGAACTGGAAAAAATTATCCGCGACCGCCGGATCAATCCGCAGGCCGGTTCGTACACCAATAAGTTATTCGACGCCGGGATCAAGCGTATCGCTCAGAAAGTCGGCGAGGAAGCGACGGAAGTCGTGATCGATGCCGTATCTGACAATGTTTCGCGTATGAAAGAGGAAGCCGCCGATTTGCTATATCATTTGCTGGTATTGTTGAACGCACAGGATGTGGCGCTGGATGAAATCATGACGGTTCTGGAAAAACGGCACAGGAAGTGACGGGTAATTAATTATATACGGAAAGGTCATTCGTCCCGATATTGATCGGGACTGTCATTCATAGTCATTGATTGTAGAGACGCGCTATAGCGCGTCTCATTATAATTATCGTATCAGTAATATTTTCTTTGTTTCGGAATAATCACCGGCCTGTAACCGATAAAAATAAATCCCGCTGGGCTCGTTTTCCGCTTCCCACGTTATTGAATAAGAACCGGGTGTTTTCATTTCATCAAGAAGTGTGGTGACCTCCTGGCCGAGTACATTATAAATTCGCAGAGTGCAATGATTTTGCGTGGGAACGTAATATTGAATAGTTGTTACTGGATTAAAAGGATTGGGATAATTTTGATACAGGGCAAATTTTTGTGGGGAGTTTATATCTTCTCTCCTAACACTGGTAGGATCGTGTGCAACAAAAACATTCCATTCACTATTCCAATAAATATTATTTTGATGAATACCATTATGTTGAGCTCCTGTAGGATTATTCACTTCTTCAAGTAACCAATTATTATAATCTACTTTGCGTGGTGCCCAATCAAATATTCCTTTCTTTATTTCTAATGAATCGACCGTTCCCCACCAATTTTCAACAGCGTCGTAGGTCACCGTATCATCAAATATCTCTCCAGACAAATAACAACCATCAAGATAAATACCGGTTTTATTGCATGTAATTATATTCCCGAATATTTTGATATAACAAGTATCTTGTGTGCAAGAACTCAAATAGTATTTACTTCCCCAAATGGGAGAATCTGGTATTATTATGCCATTTTTTAATTTTACTAATTTATTATTCACTATTTCAATTTTAGATCTTACATTAATAAAAATGCCATCACTATTAAGACTATCATCACTTGTTATTGTAAATCCTCTGATCATACCACCTTCAAATATGCTGACAGCCACACAATTATTCTGTGCTACAATAGTTGTACTGTCATATCCCACACCCAATAATGAAATATACTTGTTAATTGTGATGGATTCACTATATATCCCTGCCTTAACAAATACAGTATCACCGCTGCTTGCGCTATCAATTGCACTCTGTATGGTTGTAAAATCTGCCCCTCCGTCGTCATCTACTGTGTAAGTAGTAGCATTTACTGCGATTATTTGCAAAAATACCAAAAAATACAAAAGTAATCTTTTCATAATTTGGTTCCTCGCTGATTTATCATTATTAAAATGGATTTCTTTATTGATTTCAAAAATACTACATCTCCTTGTGTGATTATTTATGTTAGTTTAGGACTGTGTACCCTCCCTAAAAAACCGTTCAACCTTTTTCCATCAATAGTCATCTCCTTCACTACTGACCTAATATATATGAAGATGGGGGGGTAAAATCAATTGCCGTCAATTCGCTGAGCGTATATACTACCCATATTTAATTTGTTCTCAATTGCTAAGATAGCCCCACCGTTACCATCTTCTACTATGGCTACACAACCAATACAGTTACTGTCACCAATAGGAATGCCATTCTCTTGCCAGACTACTTCCCCGCCTGCAAAGCAAAATACACAAGTTGTAAGAAAGATAAGTAATGTTAATAGAATCATCTTTTTCATTTTCCTTCCTTTATATGACCAGTACATCTGCTTCCTAAGATCAAATCTAAATCCACCCGCTTTTTAAATACTTCGCACGCCATATTTATATCCTCAATACACCCGTAGTATATACTTCACGATAGCGATTGTCAAGTAAAAATTTGCGCCGCACTAAAATTTGGGAGGTGCTATATACAAAAAGTCCTTTTCCGAGGCAAATTCACTAACAAACGCCAGTAATTTTCAGGTCTTAGGACGTAACCGAAAATATCCGTCTCCACGCAGAGCGTAGAGACGGGTACGGTATGTGTCAACAATGTTGTCGCTTTTTTTGTTAAAAAACTCATTGTTGCTTCTCCGGATTTAGGGTTACCATTTCCAGTGATTTCCATATCTTCGTTTTCCGCGAACCCCAGCGCTCAGGATTGTCGGATTTTGCCAATGCCATCGCGGCATTTCGTCTGGCAAATATAACCTGTGCTTCTCCACTTCTCATCTGCTGAGGCGTAACATAACCGATTGACGAATGAAGATGACAGGTATTGTACCAATCCACAAAATTGGCCATCCAGAACCGGGCAGATTCAATATCTTCAAAACGCAGAGGATAACTGGCATGATATTTTATCGTTCGGAACAGCGATTCAATAAATGGATTATCGTTGCTTACCCGCGGTCTGTTGAAGGAAACTTCGACGTTCAAATAAGCAAGCAAAGCCATGAGCGTTATCCCCTTCATCGGTCCTCCGTTATCCGAATGTAGGGCCTCAAAGCAGATTTTCTGCCCGATTGAAACCCGTTCAAAAAGATCCCGACTGTGGCTGTCACTCTCCGTATCATGAATCGCCCAACCGACAATAGATTTATCAAAGATATCTATAATGACATAGGCGTAAAAGAAGAGGCCCAGAACCATTTGAGGCAACCAGGTGATATCCCAGCACCATACCTGATTTGGTTTGGAAGCCTGACGCTCCGGTGGCTTGGACATCTTCCGTTTGACTCGGGTATTACTGCGGTGATGCACCATGTTCCGCTCTTTAAGGACACGATAGAAAGTACTCGCCGATGCCAGATAACAGCCCTCATTCAACAATAACGGTACGATCTGGTGGGGTGTCAGGTCTCGGTATTCAAAACTGTTACACACCGTCACAATTGCTTTCCTGTCTTCAGGAGACAGTTTTCTGACAACCCGTTTATGAGAACCTTTCCGCTGGTCTCTCATTCCATCCCTCTTCCAGCGCTGCAAACTACGAAGTGAAATCTCTGCCACCTCACAAGCCTTAAAATATCGGGCGCCGTTCTTATGTGCTTCTTCAATCAATTTTACGATCTCCTGACGGAACTTCGCGGGAATCAGACGCCCCCGATTTCCTCCGTAAGATCGCCCAGCTTTTTTTTTAAGACCAGTAACGCCGCGGCTTCCGCCAATGCCTTTTCTTTCCTGGTCAACTCTTTTTCCAACTCACGGATGCGCTTCTGACGGGCTTTCAATTCCTTGTCCTTCTGGTCTGATCTGTCCTTGATCATTTCGCGTAACTCCTGATCCCATAGGGTTAAATGCTCCGAATGAAGTCCTCTCTCTCGAAGAAAATTACCCAGATCTTCCTCTGAAAGTCGCGCTGCTTCCATCACTATGTGATACTTCTCTTTGGGAAGATAACTGCGTGGACTCTTCTCATCGGTCTCAGAAGTAAATGTACCAATCTTTATTTGATTTTGCCACTTCCGAATCGTCTGCTCACCGATACCTGTCTCTTTGCTAACACTACGAATGCTACGGCTCTCAGGCGGAAGGATCTTCTTTAATACACTTACTTTTACTGATCTCGAATAATGCATGTTGTGCCTCCTTAATTGAGGCGACAACTATATTGACACATAGTGGAGGCAACGGCTTGAGCTGTTCGATGAATTTGGAGTTTTGCGATTTTTCGGGAGATTTTCGAGAAGTCAAAGCGACCTGTTCTATACCCCGCCGTGCCTCAGCCTTTACCGTTAGGGCTTAATAAAAAGTAATATGGGAGATACCAAATGAAAAATAATACCCAATTATTACAGTTTGGATATGTAATTCTGTTCTTGTCGATTTTCTTATCTTGTGATAATTCAGATA
>JAZDEI010000025.1:0-2778 GCA_043808945.1 Fidelibacterota bacterium
TGTCCTGTCCGGCGGGCAAGCGCGATAAGCCATGACTTTCACGCGCGGGATGGTTATATTTACAGTGTTTTTTAGAATTATTCAGGGTAGTGGGTAAATCTTCATCAGATAACGAATCAATGCCGAAAACCGAACACGCAGTATCAAGTATCGAAAAAGAGATGGGCTTTCTCGACCATCTCGAGGAATTGCGCTGGCGGATTATCAAAGTTTTGATCGCTCTGGCCGCTGCCTCCGTAGTAGCATTTTTACTCTCGGATAATGTCGTAGACCTGCTTCTGCGTCCGGCGCGACAGGTCGGCGCCAAAATGACCCTTCAGGTATTAAAAATCCAGGGTCTGCTGATGCTGAAATTTACAGTTGCCTTCCTGCTCGGCATCACGTTTTCCATTCCGGTAATCGCCTATCAGTTCTGGGCATTCATCGCACCCGGACTTTTTCAGAATGAACGGCGCTGGGGTCCCTGGCTGATCATCAGTGTAACCGGCTTTTTCATCATCGGTGCTGTATTCGCCTATTACACATTGGTACCGTTCGCCTTAAAATTCCTAATCGGAATCGGCGTCGAGGGCGTCGAGCGCAACATTTCGATCGAATATTATACCAAATTCGTTTTACAATTGATCATCGCGACCGGATTGATCTTCCAGATGCCGGTACTGGCCTTCATATTGACGAAGATCGGCCTGATCACCCCGCGTTTCCTGCGAAAATCCTGGCGGTACGCCGTGATCATTATTATGATCGTTGCAGCCATAATCACGCCACCCGATCCGGTCAGCCTGATTATCATGACCGTGCCGTTGTTATTCCTGTACGAAGTCAGTATCTGGGTGTCAAAGATTGCCGGCCGAACCAAACCGAACGATCAAACGGATGAACCGCAATTAGCCGGATGAATGCCGATGAGTGAAAATTCCCTGACACATATATTTACGCCGATTACCAAGGAACTCGATCTTTTCCGTGATGAATTCCAGCGTGCGCTGATTTCCGATGTGGGATTGATCAATCGGATCGGTGATTATATCAGGACCGTCGGTGGCAAACGCATCCGCCCGGCATTGGTACTGCTGAGCGCCAAACTGTGCGGCGAACCGAACGAGAATTCCATCATTACTGCCAGCCTGGTGGAAATTTTGCACACCGCAACCCTGATCCACGACGATATTATCGACGACTCCGAAATCCGGCGCGGTCAACCTTCAATTAAGGCGCTCTGGAAAAACAAAGTAGCCGTTCTGGTTGGCGATTTTCTGTTCAGCCGGGCGCTCAGCAATATGCTAAGATTGCGCGATTTCCGGGCGTTGGAACTCCTTTCGCGCACATCCGAACTGCTCAGCTCCGGTGAAATTTTGCAACTCGAAAAAAGCCTGAACGATGGCATGGACGAAGAAATTTACTACCGCATGATCTGGGCCAAAACCGCGTCGCTTTTCGCAACTGCCTGCCAGGTTGGAGCGCTGACGGTCGCGGCTGGCGAAAAAGAGGCGCAGGCTCTGCACGAGTACGGTCGTTGTCTCGGGCTGGCTTTCCAGATCAAAGACGATCTCTTCGATTACACCGGAACGGCCGAGCGGGTTGGCAAGCCGGTTGCGCGTGACATCAAAGCTAATCTTATTACTTTGCCCCTGATCCACACTCTGCAGAATCTCCCTCCCGAGGATGCCCGCCGGATCCATCGCCAGTTGAAAAACAATCCTTCCAAACGTCAAATTCGGGCGATCATCACTTCCATCGAAGACAATGGCGGCATCGAATACACCGAAAAACAATGCGCGGCTCTGATCCGGCAGGCTATTGATACGCTGGCCGTTTTCCCGGATTCGGAAGTCAAGACAGCCATGGTCGCATTAGCAAATTATAATCATACGAGAACCGGGTGAATATACCAGCCAATCCCACCGCCATTCTGATTGTTCGCCTGAGTTCCCTCGGTGATATCGTTATCCTGACGCCCCTTTTTCGTCGCCTGAGGGAACAATATCCGTCCGCGCGGATCGATCTTGTTACCAAATCCCAATTCGTCAGTTTAGTTCATGATAATCCGTTTTTATCCAATATCATTGCCTACGATTCGAATACAAAATTGTCCGGCTGGCTGAATCTGTGCCGGCAACTCAAAGCCCAGAATTATGACCTGTTCCTCGATCTGCACAATAATATTCGCAGTCATATTTTGGGTTGGTATCTGCGCCGGATTCCGCGGTTGCGATACCATAAACCGCGCATCAAACGTTTTCTGCTATTCTATTTGTGGTTGAATTTCTTCCCGCGTGACTTTTGCCTGCTTTCAGATTATTTCAAAGTTTTGCGCCCACTGGGCATCCGGGAACCCCATTCAGCCCGGCCGGAAATCTTCCTCAGCCCGGATGCGATTGCCAAAGCACGAAACATTCTGGCCGATCGCGGAATCACCGGGCCGTTTATCGTCATTCTGCCGATCGCGACCTGGCCGAACAAGCTCTTTCCGCTGGCCAAGTACATCCATGTCGCCCGCAGAATCAACTCCGATCTGAAATTACCCGTTCTATGGTTAGGCGGCCGGCGGGACGTTCAACTGCAGGAACTGGACTACCTGATTCCGGGACTGAGCGTGCGGATTGCCGGTGAAACGGACCTGGAGGAGTCGCTGGGATTGATAAGCCAGAGTCGGGCGGTGATCGGTAACGACACCGGGCTGACCTATGCCGCCGAAGCACTGGGAGTGCCGGTAGTACTGGTCCTCGGGCCGACTGCCCGCGAAACCGGCGCGGGTAGTTTTGCACCGGAAAGTAT
>JAZDEI010000026.1:0-3985 GCA_043808945.1 Fidelibacterota bacterium
CGATTCCGCCGGAAATCCAGTCTCAGATTTTTGAGGCTTTCTTCAGTACCAAGCCGGATGGCGTCGGTTTGGGACTGGCAATTTCGAAATCTCTCGTCGGACAACACGGCGGCCAAATTTATCTGGATCATTCCGATGCACACGGCACGGAATTTGTCATTATTCTGCCGGAGTAAAAGATGAATTCACCAAAATCAATCTATCGCATTCTGATCGTCGAAGACAATCAATCCATGAGAGAAGGCTTGCAGGCCTCTTTGAATAAGGAAGGCTACACAGTCGCGATCGCCAAGGACGGCCAGGAGGGCTGGAATCAAATCGAGAACAGTTACTGGAACTTAGTCATTACCGACATCAAAATGCCCGGCATCGATGGCCTGACGCTTCTGAAAAAAATTAAAAGTATCTCTTCGGGAACCAACATCATTCTGATAACAGCCTTCGCAACGGTTGACATCGCGGTCGATGCCATGAAAGAGGGCGCTGAGGACTTTATTACCAAACCTTTTGCACTGGCTGAATTACGTGCTAAAGTTGCAGCTGTTTATGAACACTGGCAGGCTCGTCAAAAACCGGAGCACGGTCAGCCGGAGCTACCCGTGTTGATCGGCAATTCACCGGCCATTCAGCATGTCCGTCAGGTAATTGTAAAAGTCGCTGCCAGCGACAGCCCGGTTCTGATCACTGGCGAAAGCGGGGTCGGCAAAGAGTTGGCCGCTCGCCTCATACATCATTCCGGCAAACGGTCGAATGGACCGTTTCTGGCGGTCAACTGCGGCGCGTTGACCGAGACAATTTTGGAAAGCGAATTGTTCGGCCATGAAAAAGGCGCCTTCACCGGTGCGCACAAAATGCACGCCGGAAAATTCGAACAAAGTCATGGCGGCACTCTTTTTCTCGACGAGATCGGTGATATGTCGGCTGGACTACAGGTCAAACTCCTCCGTGTTCTGCAAACCAAACAATTCCAGCGCGTCGGTGGTGAGAAATTCATCACGAGCGATTTCCGGCTGATCTGCGCCACCAATCAGGATCTCGCGCAAAAGATCAATGACGGCTCGTTCCGCGCGGATCTGTTTTATCGCATCAACGTCATTCCATTGCTAATCCCGCCGCTCAGGGAACGGCCAACGGACATTCCTCTGTTAATCGACTACCTGCTGAAAGTCAGAGCCGCTAAAATTGACCGCAAGGCGCCGCATGTTGAACCGGGTGTTTTGGAGAGACTGGGGGCTTATTCATGGCCGGGTAATGTGCGTGAACTGGAGAATTTTATCGAACGGGCGCTGGTTTTCATCGAAGAAAACACCTTTTCAGAAACGCTCTTTAATTTCAGCGACCTTCCCGACCGGCCAGCCGGCGACCGGTCTACCGGTGATTTGACTATGCAAGTCGGGCAGGTCGAACGTGAAATGATCGTGAAGGCCATGCGCGACCAGCATGGAGTTAAACAACGGGCCGCCGCACAGCTTAAAATCAAAGCTGGCACGCTTTACTACAAACTTGAAAAATATGGCATTCGATCCGAGGAATATGAATAATCGACTGCTTTTCCGAGACGGAATAATACGATTACTTCTGGTGGGTATCTTCTGCGTTCCAACTATTCTGCCGGGCGCCGTTGATAGTCTTGCCGTCTACCAGTCCCGTTATGAAAAACAATTGGAAAAGTTGACCGCACTCGACCAGAGTTATAGCCAGCAGAATTCGCAAATTGCCACACTCGATGTGCGGATCAGTGAACTTTCCGCTAATCGCAAACAGAGCTGGATTGAAAAGCGAAAACTTTCCCGATTGACCGCCCAAAAAGCGGAAATCAACGATGACATCGTCCGGATTTTTAGCGAAATCAGCGCGCTGGAAATTCCCCTGAACAGCACGTTCAACCAATATTACTCCCGGCTGTCCTTCAGCATCGATCAAACACTGGAAAAATACTCCCGGACGACCGATGTCCGTCAACGCCAGGACCTCAGCCGAATCCTGTTCGAATTGGTCGATCAGCGTACCTGGCTGATAACAACCCGTCGCCAATTCCTTAAAAACGATCAGAACACGATCCCGGAAAAAGAGAACTTGGTTGCCTTGTTAACCAAATACGACCGTAACGATCAAATTAAAAAAGATGTCATCAATGTACTGAATGATAAAATCAGTCAAATCGACCAGATGATCGTAGCGGCCCGCGGTGAGAGTCAATTGCGTAAAAGACTCAACCAGTTGACCACCGAAATGAGTTCACTGACCGGTGATGTGCGGGCTTATCAGGCCACGACTGCGAATCGCAGTACCGGAGAAAATAGCGATATTGATGGGATTGGTTCCTGGACAAATAATCCAGCCACTACGTTCGACGATCCCGGCTATCGGAATTTATCGGAAAAAGCGGCTCTGCCTGTCACCACTCAACCGGCAACCGCCGCCGATTACCTGCCGCTTTTTCAGAAGATCGCGACGAACGAACTGCCTTTGCACATGACCCGGCTTGATTCGCTCCGGCAGTATTACCTGAAACAGCTTCAGGCAATTAACGGGAATAAATAAATCCTTGCCGTCCTGGATGCACCCGACATACTCCCGAATCTGCGCGAAGTATCTGTCCATCGGTTGTCTCGGCTTGTTTTTAGTGACTGTTCGCGGCCTGGCCGAACAAAATTTTTCCGCCTATCTTAAAACCGAAGCCGGGCTGGAAACCAATATCCTCGAATCGGACTCGGCCTCCCGCGACAGTGATACCACACCGGTCTGGAGCGGCCTAACTTATCGGTTGACGACGAAACGCCTGATATTGAACGGCAACGCTACCGGCGGTCTAATTCCGTATACCGATTACTCCGCAGAAAACAAGGCCAGTGTCGCTCTGTCCGTTTATGGCGATTATACGTTCTGCCGGTCTTTTTTCGCCACTACCGCGGTGAATATTTTCAATAAATGGTGGTGCAAAGACAGTCGAGGATATTTTAATTCGGATTGGTATGGCGGATTTGGTTTCAGAATGAAAAATTGTGTTCCGGTCGTCAGTCTGATCCTGGGGCAGAATTCCTATCGAGGTATGCGTTTTTTTAATGATCGGCAGACCGGCGGCCAGGCGAAAATCACATTCCTGATCGCACCCGGCCTGACGCTTTCATCACAAGCCGGTTATCTCATGATTAATTATCTGAACAGACGAATCTACAGACCGAATTATGCCGGGTCAGATCGCTTACCTTTTCAATGTGATGAGCTCGGTTACTGGCAGGTCGGACTGGAATCCCGCCGTTTAGCGCTTAGCGGTCTGAATCTGAAAATGATCCGGGTTCGCTCCAATAACGATTTCTCGGAATATTCCGGCGCCAGTGTTAACTATTACTATTCCCGTAAAATCGGTCCCTGCTATCTGCAGTTGATTGCAGATGTCTTGTTGAAAAAATATGCGGTCGATCTTAGCCGGTATTATTTGTACTACAATCCCGACCCGGAACAGAATATCCAGAACCAGTTGCTGATTGGCTGGGAATGGCCGTTTTGGCGGAAATTGGCATTCAGCGGGCGCGCCGCGGTCATGCGTAACGAAACCCATTTCAGCGGGCTTTATTATGATAAATGGTTCCTGTCATTCGGCCTGCTCTATCGGGTAGAGTAAACGGAAAATTACTAACATCTTTGTATAAGTGGTGACGAATCACCATAAAAACAGTCAGCCCCTGTGCATCGTTCCCGGTACACAGGGGCTAAAAATATCAAGAACGACCTGGGTCGTTTATTTCAGCAACATCATATTCTTTACCTGAACGCCCATGTCGGTGATCATTCGATAGAAATAGGTGCCGCTTTGAACTGACATGCCGGCGCTATTTTTTCCGTCCCAGATCACTGTCCAGTATCCGGTGTTGTATCGTGCATTAGTCAGACTGCGTACTCTTTCACCAAGCACGTTAAATACCTCGATGCGAACGTTGGAAGCTTCCGGTAAGGTAAATGCAATCGTCGTTGTCGGATTGAA
>JAZDEI010000027.1:0-5107 GCA_043808945.1 Fidelibacterota bacterium
AGAGCCCGGGAACGAGACTCAAGACACCACAAAAACGCACATGTAATCTGACTACATTGCTCCGCGGTGTAGCCTCAGAACCGTCGCAGCGCAGAGCGCAGCGTCGAGAAGGTAAAATCCTGACTAACATGCCCTCACTAATTATAGGTTACATCGCTCTGCGGTGTAACCTATAGTTCCTGCCTGTCGCGACGCTGAGCAAAGCGACGAGGCCAAACTAAATCTGGCTACACCGCTCCGCGGTGTAGTCTCTGGATAAATATTCCATGACTCGCAATCGTTATAAAATATTTGAGACAGACTATCCGTATTTGATTACATGTACAGTGGTGAACTGGTTACCGTTATTAAAGACGGAATTCACAAAACGAATCATTATACCCCTCGCTACGAGGCTGTGTTCCGTAACGAATAACAGGTACGTTCCCGAGCAGAGCCCGGGAACGAGACTCAAGACACCACAAAAACGCACATGTAATCTGGCTACAATGCTCTGCGTTGTAGCCTCAAATGACGAGAATGTAAAGCGCAGCGACGAGGCCAAACCAAATCTGGCTACGGGGCTCTGCTCCGTAGCTTATTCACCCTCGTTACGGGACTCTTGCTCCGTAATGAAATTACCCGAGTCGGTCCATTCCCGAGCCGAGCCCGGGAACGAAGGTGGAAAACGCAAATCGCCAGTCGGTTTTTGGCCAGACTGGCGATTTAATTTTAGCCCGCAATGGACGGGAAGATTAATTCAGAATGTCACAGCGCGATCGGGTAGATCGGGCGAATGTCGACCGGCAGATACTCGAGTTTCTTGACAGTCTCAGTAATCAGCGGAGTCGCCACGCGATACTTCGCGATGAAAGTTTTGGCTCCTTCGTAGTCGCCTTTGGCTTCGATCAGCAGTAATTCAGCCGAAAGTTCTTTGATAGCCTTTTCGAGTTTGGCGGCGTCGATGGTCAGTTTGCCATCGGCGTCGGTCAGGAAGGCGCCTTTCTCGATGAAATAATTAAACTGGATCGCCACGCCGCCGCCGTGGGCTTCGTTGATACCGAAGCGGATCGAGCGGAACATGCCGCCGAGGTAAGTGGCCAGCGCGGTGTATTTCGGGTCATTCGGGAAAACGCCTTTGTCGATCAAATAGAGATATGAGAAAATACCCAGTACGTCGGCCTTACATTCTTCGATAGTCGAATAATAATCTTTCAATTCGTTGCGCACGGTGGTTTCGCTGCCGTCTTTCATTTTCAGGATGCCGGGTCCCAAACCGTGGCAGACTTCGTGCATCAGGACGTCCGTGAAATAGGCGTTGAAGGAAACATTCTTGAGCGGCTCAGGAGCGAGAATCTCATTGACGATCGGAATCCAGCATTTCTCGTATTTGGCTTCAGCCACATTTTTCAGCATGACTTTCTTGGAGCCTTTGGCAGAGCGCACGCGCTCGTCGTTCGGCAGATTGAAGGCCGTGGTCTGGATTCCGGCTTTGGTGTCGCCGGCCGAGAAGATTTCCTGGACGACTTTAACCGGAGAGACTTTGCCGCGACTGTAATTGCGATATTCTTTCGGCAGTGGCAGATTGGCTTCGATCTCGTCGAGATATTTAGAGACCTGGGCTAATTTAGCGCTCTCGGCGTGATCGACGACGCAGATGAAAGCCTCGTAGGATGCTTTGTAGTTGAAAAGATTGTCTTCGTAAACTTCATAAGGCCCGATGACGATTTCCAGGTCGCCGGCCAGATCCATCCAGTCCATATCGCTCTGGAAGTAATCATCGGTTCGGAGATCGGCCACTCGCTGATTCAGGTATTTTTTCAATGTCGGATCGGCTGTGATACTCGCGGCGTCCGTCAACAGGGTGCACAGAGCATCGATATATTGTTCGTATTCCTTAAAATAGGGTACGGCTGTGAGCTGTCCGTCCTGTCGTTTAATGACGGTGAACTCACTTTCAAAAGCCTTCTTCTGATCGGGATTTTCTGCGACGAACTTCTCGAATTCCTCCTTGGACATGTCCTCCGGATAGAATCCGGCGCCAAGCGGTTTTTCCTTTTTCCCGATAAAGGGCTTGTCATGATCGAGCCGATTCCAGGGGCCGAACATAACATTGAACATATCGAGATAGGGTTTGTCGTTATCGTCGGTCGAGGTTTGTAATTTTGCCAGAATTTCCGGATTCTCGGGATTTACCTGTAATAAAAACAGTTGATCGATAATGCGCCCGGCTTCGATCAGGCGTACTAAAACCTGCCGGTCGGCCGGCGAAAGGGTTGAGAGGTCACATTTCAATTCGACCGGAGCGAGTTTATTAAGTTCGGCTTTAACAGTCATTATATCGGCTTTTCCGGCATTCACATTACCACCACAGTTTAGGTTGTTTAAAGTCATTACCATTCCAATCCCGGTCAGCATGATAACCGATAATACAGTTGCCCGCTTCCGGAATGATTTTCGGATAATTTGTAACATTGTATACCTCCTGAATATTATTTTATCATCACACATTTGCCGAAAAGATTCTGGTTATTCATTTTTAATTGATAGAGATAGATGCCGGTCGGACAGTTTTCGGCCTGCCATGATAAAGTGCGATCACCGGCCGCCAGATCGTTGTATGAAAAATCCTCGACCGCACGGCCGTTCAGATCGTAAATCAGCATGCGCAGATCGCCCGGTTGATCAATCCTGACCCGGAAATTGGTCGTGGAATTGAACGGATTGGGATAATTGCCCAGCAAAGAAAAATGTTTAGTACATAAATTCTTAGAGTCAGGATTAATTCCGGCGGCGATGAAATTGACCGAAAAATCGTCGAAGCAGAGCGTCCCGGAACCCTTATTGCTGTCACTGGTTTCGGCGATATAGATTTTAATCCATTTGATCGGATAGTTCATTACAGCGGCTGGATTGTTCCATTTGGGGATGGCGTTTTCCAGTTGAATTTCCAGGAATTGCCAGGAATCTACCCAGTTGATGCCGGGTGTAGCCGCGGTAAAATCAACAACGAAATATTCATTGTCCCTATCCTGGAATTCGCCTCTCAGCCAATGTCCTTTACCGTCGCCATATACCCAGATTCCGACCGATGTCGGCGTCCCTGAGATCGGTATCGAACAGTTCAAATTGCAGGTCGAAGTGCCGCCGGTATTTAACATGTAATTCAATCGTCCGGAAGTTGGTGATGAAATACAGGTCGTATTATCAGTAGTAATAGTACAAGCCGAAAGAGTGAACAGGGTGCCGGTAATTGACCAATTGGATACATTATCGAAATTGTCGATTATTACAGTTGTGGAACTGCCGACGGTAACGGCTACACTGTCCGAGACTTCTTCATAGGTGACTTTGATGAAACCCTTGCCCGCGCTTATGGCTGTAAATAAGCCAGTGCCGGAAATTTCACCGAAATCACCACTAACCGACCAGGTGTAGGCTTCGGTTGCTATATCCATAACGTTGGAATAACCGTCGTAGGCCGTTACATTCATTTGTTGTTGTTCACCGACTTTTAGGATAACCGGATCGGGTTTTATTTCAAGTTTGGCAATGTCGGTGATGTGCACGACGACAGTGTCTTTAACAGCACCGTTTACGGCATAAACGTAGCCAGTACCGGTGTCGGTTCCGGTTGAGAAAAGACCGTTTGCATCGATCGAGCCGATCAAATTATCACAGTTCCATTGAACTGCCGAAGGAATAGCAACTGTATTCCAATACTGGTCATAACCGGCGACTGTAAATTGCTGTTGGGCGTTCCTGATCAGGAATATTTCCCGCGGTGAAATTCGCAGGTGATTAAGCGAGGAAGTCGGCGCGGTACTGATCAGAAGCAGGGCGTTGGCGACGGCTCTTTCACCGCCTGCATCGGAGGGACTGTTTTTGATGGCATTACGAACAACCATGGTAGTCGATCCGCCACCGTCTAAGTTCATTGCTTGGTAAATGCCCCATTCCAGCATGTAATCGGCCAGTTCGGCAAGCGACATTCCGACGCTATAACCAGTCTGACGGCCATCCACGACGACAAAATAGAGTTTGGTAGAATCCTGATTAAAACCGATAGCAGTACGGGGATGGCGGGCGGTACAGAAATCCGTCGTAGGAATATCCTTGACGCCATTGGTGAGCATACGTGGCCCGCCACCAATTACTTCTTTGGCTGGCAAATTGAACGGCGCCAATTGCATGACGATTTTGATGGTATCGCCCACAAAGCAATTCCGGTTTAAAAAACCAGCGGAAGTTCCATGTCCGGAAAGTACTATGCCATTGGTTGGGATTGCATTACTGCCATGTCCGGTTGCCATAATGCTGTCTTTGGCAGTGATTAATAGAAGCATCGTATCGTTAACGGTTGGATCGCCCAGATATTGCGTTATTACTTCAGTACCCCAGTAATTGGTGCCGGTCGCACTGCTGAAGAACTTGTTGAAAACCGTTAGTTCGTTGGTTCCGCGCGTTTCGTTGACTCCGTCGATTCCAGCGATTGAGTCCTGTCGTGTAAAAACCTGTCCACTGAAAGTGACTACACCGGCGAATGGATTGTTATTAGTTGAAGAGCCAAAGACCAGATTTTGGATATTAGTTCCTTCGTTATGCCGCCGTAGGATTACGCCCTGGCTGACCTGAGCGTTAATTGGAATACCGCCGGTGGCGTAGAAGTCGCCATTAATTGCACCAATCACGTGGTGTCCTTCGTAATTGTTGCGAGCGGCCATCGCGGAAGTTTTCTCATTACCGTAAAGCAGATCATTGGCTTTGACAGTCTGCAAGTGTAACCAGGGATTAGTCAGATCGATTTCCAGAATGTGAAAATGCCAGGGCCCGGCGGCGCGATATTCATGATAATAAATGACACCCGGACCAACTGGTGTGCTTTCCTTGAAATCGGCAAGAGTTTGCCCAATCAGGATAAAACCGATGAATAAAATGGAAAATGGTTTAAAATGTTTCATTAATGCTTTCGTTATATTTAATGATTTTAAAGTGATTTCTCGACCCAGACCTGCACCAGATTGACCAGCATTGCAACTGTTTTTTCCATGTCCTGAACGGAGATCCATTCCTGTTTGCTATGAAAATTGTGACCGCCGGTGAAAATATTTGGTGTCAATAATCCCAT
>JAZDEI010000028.1:0-4677 GCA_043808945.1 Fidelibacterota bacterium
GGTGAAATTCATGTCGCGGCGCCAGCCTTTGAGCGGCACGACGGTCAGGTCGCAATTGATGCCGAATTCGACATTGAAATAGCGCGCCAGTTCACCGGCGGTCAGGCCATAGAGATACGGAATCGGGTAAAAACCAATGAAAGACGAAAATTTCGGATCGAGCACCGGGCCTTCGACCAGATTGCCACCCAGCGGATTCGGACGATCGAGCAC
The DNA here is from genome assembly GCA_043808945.1 of Fidelibacterota bacterium. Classification (GTDB taxonomy): domain Bacteria; phylum Fidelibacterota; class UBA2242; order UBA2242; family UBA2242; genus JAGNGI01. Next base: position 214 of record JAZDEI010000028.1, read on the forward strand.
AACGAACGGAATATTGTTTTGCTTGGCGGCCTGCATTGCCAGCGCCATGGTCGAGACGTAAGTGTAAGTGCGATTGCCAATGTCCTGGATGTCATACAACAGAATATCGACGCCTTTCAGCATCTTGGCGCTGGGCGCCTGGTTTTTGCCATAAAGTGAATAAACGGGAATTTTAGTTTTAGGGTCGACAGCATCGCTTATATCATCCCCGGCCGCTACATCGCCGCGCACGCCATGTTCCGGTCCGAATAATGCAACTAAGCGCACACCGGGAGTGCGATACAACAGATCGACCGTCGATTCGAGTTTGCTATTGACGCCGGTCGGATTGGTGATCAATCCAACGCCTTTGCCCATGATCAGATCGAGGCGTTCTTCGAGCAGAACTTCGATCCCGGATTTGACGACTGTCTGAGAGTGAATTGCACCACAGAGAGCACAGAAAACACAGAAAGTTTTAAATAGTTTTTTTCTCATAATATTAATCCGTTATTCTAAGTTTAATAAATATACAAAAGAGTCATCCGGGATAAATCCCACGTGTATAAAAAACACAAAATACATTTTATATTCCTCTGTACTCTCTGTGTCCTCTGTTGTGATTTATTCTTCATTGATGCAAATCTACGAAAAAAACCGTTCAGATGGAATCAGAGAGCATCCGATTAGCTAATGACCGGACGTAAAATCAGGCATAAATAGTGCTTTTCCACCTAACTCGCTCTTTGAATGTTTTAAACTTTCCGCTATTTTATGATGTGAATTCTTTCTCTGCTCAACAATCACATTCAATTTTCAAAAAGGACATATAAACAATGATTGATCTGACTATTAACGAAAAACAGTTAAAACGCACTGCGCAATTATGCCGCGAACGCCATATAATCATCCCGACCTTTGCCGAACAGAAAGACCCGGCGAAAATCCCAGCCCGGATCAAAGCCGATTTGAAAAATGTCGGCCTCTGGGAAGTTAATCCGCGCAACCTGTTCCGCATAACCTGGAAGAATGAACCAGTTAAAACCGGCGGCCAATTCGGCGGAGTCAATTTCATGGAGTTACCGCCCGCCCTGACCGGAGTCCCGGCGCGGATTGTCGCTTTGGTCGGTAAATGGTTTCCAACCGGCGCGCATAAAGTCGGCGCGACTTTCGGGTGTCTCGTGCCGCGCCTGGTGACCGGGCAATTCGATCCGACTTCGCAAAAAGCGGTCTGGCCGTCGACCGGCAATTATTGTCGCGGCGGCGCGTACAATTCGGCCCTGTTGGGTTGCGAATCGATTGCGATTCTGCCGGAAGGCATGAGCCGCGAGCGCTTCGAATGGCTGAAAGCCATCGCCGGGGAGGTCATCGCCACGCCCGGTTGCGAGAGCAACGTCAAGGAGATTTACGATAAATGCCATGAACTGCGCCGTACCCGCGACGACATCATAATCTTCAACCAATTCGATGAGTTCGGCAATTACCTCTGGCATTATGAAATCACCGGCAACGCCATGCTGGAAGTCATCCGGCAAATCAGCCAGCCGGGCGACCGCGTCGCCGGAGTGGTTTTGACTACCGGTTCGGCGGGAACGATTGCCAGCGGCGATTTCATCAAGAAGCAATTTCCATCGGCGAAAATCGCGGCCTCCGAAGCTCTGCAATGTCCGACCCTGATGCTTAACGGCTACGGCGGGCATCGCATCGAGGGCATCGGCGACAAGCATGTGCCCTGGATTCACAACGTCCACAACACTGACATGGTGATCGCTATTGACGACGACGATCCGATGAACATTCTGCCGCTGTTCAACACTCCTGTCGGGCATGATTATCTGAACAAGGTCGGTGTTTCTGAAAAAATTATTTCCGACCTGAACCTGCTAGGCATTTCCGGCATCGCCAACCTGCTGAGCGCAATTAAATATGCCAAATATTACGAGCTGACTTCCAATGACATTGTCCTGACGGTTTTCACCGATTCAATGGAAATGTACGGCTCGCGGCTGAAGGAATACGAGGAATCGCAGGGTGCTTATACGGCCGCCCGTGCCGAACGCGATTTTCACAGCCATTTGGTTGGCGTGCGCACCGACGCCATGCAGGAACTCAATTATTACGACCGCAAGCGCGTCCACAATCTGAAATATTTTACCTGGGTCGAACAGCAGGGCAAAACCGTCGAGGAAATCAATGCTCAATGGTACGATACCGAGAATTACTGGGGCCAGGTTCATGGGCTGGCGGCCAAAATCGATGGACTGATTGTAAACTTCAATGAACTTGTGGCAAAAGAAAAATGATGTCATACTATGGCCATTCAATAGTCAATCGGTAGTCATTCAATTGTAATTAGGAACAAAAACAATGAACATCGACGAATTGAAAGTATACCAAATTGCCCAGGAATTTAGTGAATGGGTTTGGGATGCCGTCAAATCCTGGAATTACTTTGAAAAAGACACTATCGGAAAACAATTAATCAGGGCTGCAGATTCAATCGCGGCTAATATCGCCGAGGGTTTCGGTCGATTTCATTACAACGAAAATCGCTTGTTTTGCTACTACGCCCGCGGCTCGATTTTTGAAACTAAAGCATGGCTCACAAAAGCCTTTCATCGGAAGTTGATATCAGATGAAAAATATCAATCATTGATGAAGTCAATTGAAGATTTAAGTATCCGGTTAAATAATTACATCAAATCCATTGGAAATTCTTCATCTGTCAAAGAATCGCCAAGTGATTATCCAACAATTGAATGACGATTGTATGACTATTGAATGACAACCGTATGACCTTCTTTACAAACGCCCGAATCCCGACCATGCAAAGCAATAAAACCGTCAACGTCGACATTTTAGTTGAAAATGGTAAAATCATATCACTCGGTAAAAATATCAAGGTCGGTGAAGGTATCAGGATCGTCGATTTGCATGAAATGCTGGTTCTGCCAGGAGGAATCGATCCGCATGTCCATTTCAATACACCGGGCTTCGAGGAACGCGAGACCTTCGAAGCGGGTTCGGCTTTCGCGGCTTCCGGTGGCATCACGACCGTGATCGACATGCCCTGCACTTCACTGCCACCCGTAACGAATGTCGCCAATCTTGAAAATAAATTAACGGCCATCAGCGGTCGTTCCTGTGTCGATTATGCTCTCTGGGGCGGCGTCTCCGGTAACTGTTTACAGGAACCAGATTGGCAGGAAAATATGCGGGCTCTATGGAATGCCGGAGTCGTCGGATTCAAGACTTATGCCCTCTCCGGGATGCCGACCTTCATGCATCTGACACCGGATGAATTAAAAACGGTGGTTGAATTCGCCGGTTCAATCGGCGCCTTAGTTGGACATCACGCCGAAGCAGCCGAGATCGTCCAACCGGTGATGGCAAAATTAATGGCGGAAGGCCGAATCGATCCGGCGGCCTATGCACTTTCCCGACCCACGGAAGCCGAAGTTGTCGCCATTCAACGCATCGGAGAGTTGGCCAAGAAAAGCGGCACGCCGCTACATATCGTCCACGTATCTTCCGGCCGCGGCGCCGAACTGATCGCCGAATTCATATCACAGGGCGTAGCGATAACCGGCGAAACCTGCCCGCATTATCTGGCATTCTCCGTTGATGATTTAATTGCAAAAGGCAGCGTTCTGAAAACGGCGCCGGTCGTCAAGACCAAGGCTGACTCTGAAAAACTCTGGCAGGCGCTGGCCACCGGTGAACTCGATTTTATTGCCAGCGACCACGCGCCATGCCCCCCGGAACAAAAACAGACCGGTTCAATCTGGAGCGATTACGGTGGCATTTCCGGCACCGGGACGCTTTTACCATTTCTCTATTCTGAAGGTTTTCGCAAGGGCAATCTGACATTAGCACAATTAGTCGCGGTGACTTCTAACAATGCCGCCCGTCGTTTTGGACTTTTTCCGCGCAAAGGCGCCCTTCAGGTCGGAAGTGATGCCGATTTCGTCTGCATCGACGAATCGCGGAACACGATGATTCACGGCGCAGACTTTCCCTCGCGCGGGAAGCTGACTCCGTTCGAAGGCCGGGAATTCGCAGGTCGTATTCGGGCTACCTATTTACGCGGCAATTTGATTTACGATGATGTCCGGGGTGTAGACGCAATCCGGCGTGGACAACTTCTCAAACGTAATTGAAAGAGGCATTCATGGATAAAAAAGAAAATAATGCGATTGTCGTCTATGGTGGCCCATTATTCGACGGTATCAATAAAGTTTACGAAGACGGCGCGGTTTACGTTCAAAATGGCACAAGAGTAATGGTCGGCGACGAGTCGGCGGTTTTTCCGAAGATCACCGGATCAGAGAAAGTCGATATTTATGACACGCAAGGCAAAGTCATTCTACCCGGATTGATTAATCTGCATCATCATTTTTATTCAGCGCTATCAAAGGGACTCGCGCCGATCGCGCCCGTCACTAATTTCCAGGAATGTCTGGAGCATTTATGGTGGCGACTCGA
>JAZDEI010000029.1:0-13520 GCA_043808945.1 Fidelibacterota bacterium
GAATGTATATTAGCCAGAATACGGAAGATTTGCAAGAGGTCAGAAACCAGTCTGCCTGCGCTGAAAACCAGTTTCTGAATTGTTTCATTGAATACTGTTTTTCTTAACACAATCAATGACCATCATTGACCACAAATGACAATTAATGACTTTCCAATGAAGTCCTGCTTCGGGTCGAGTGGCTATGTATGACTATCGCTTAGCGCTACTCCGTCAGCGTTCCCCAGCCGGCGCGCGTAAGATTACGCGAAATGATCCAGATGCTGATTCCGGCCGCCGCAAAGAAAATCGCCGCGGCTAAGTAATCGTGGAAAATCAGTTTGCCGATACCGAACAGGCTGGTGTAAACCAGGACAACGCCGCAAAGCCAATTGACGAAAGTACGGCCAAAACCGCTGTCGCCCCTGACATCCGGAACTGCCAGGGCGATCCGTTTCCAGCCGGCGCCGCCGGGATGGACTTTCCGGAAAAAACCGGTCAGGGTTATGTCTTTTTCCGGTTTGGTGAGAAAGGTTACGACTAACCAGACAATGGTCGTGCCGAGTACGACCGGGTAAAGCGTGATCGGCGATTGCAGGCCGAATTGATAACGGGCGATCGGATAAATGATCAGCGGTGCGATCATGGCCGAGATTTCCGACCAGGCATTGATCCGCCACCAGAACCAGCGCAGGATCAGCACCGCGCCCATCCCGGCGCTGGCGTTGATGATGAATTCCCAGGCGCCGGAGATGGTCGTCAGGAAGTATCTTGTAACGAACAATGAGAAAACGATCATCAGTAGCATGGCGATCCGCGACACCAGCACGTAATGTTTTTCGCTGGCTTTTTTGCGGATGAAACGCCGGTAAAAATCGTTGAGAATATATGACGTGCCCCAGTTTAACTGCGAGGCGATGGTCGACATATAGGCCGCCAGAAAAGTCGCAATCAGCAGACCAAGCAGACCGGTCGGTAAGTAGCGCAACATCATTTTCGGATACATCACGCCCGGATCGACCGTATTCTCGTATTTCTGGTAAAACTCCTGAAATTCGGACGTCGCGGCTATCGGATTGGTTTTCAGCAAAGCCGGTGATTTGTAAGCTTCGGCGACCTGCTGGTAAAGCGCCGGATTCTCCATTTGCAAAACCGTCGTATTCTCCGCGCGCGGCAGAACCACCAGGGCCGACAATGCAACGATGATCCAGGGCCAGGGACGCAAAGTATAATGCGCAATCGTGAACCAGAGCGTAGCGAACAGGCTGTGCTTTTCGTTCTTCGCGGACATCATGCGCTGGGCAATGTAACCGCCGCCGCCCGGATCGGCGCCCGGATACCAGGTCGCCCACCATTGCAAACCAATGTGCGCAATGAATGCCCCAAGCGATAAAGCCAGCACTCCGCCGGTAATGCCCTGAACGTTCATACTGCCAATTTTCGGGAAGAAATCCAACACCTGTGGCGCCAACCGGGATTTCATACCGGCCGCTCCGCCAACCTGCGGCAGGCGGATAACAATTACCGCCAGAATGATACAGCCGGTCATAGCGAATAAAAATTGAAAACTGTCCGTTCGGGCGGTGCCCAGGAGACCGGAAGCTGAGGCATAGAGTGCGATTATGCCGGCAACGATTATTACCAAAAGAAAAGGATCGATGCCGGGAACCGTCACGTGAAAGATCTTCTCCATGGCTTTGTGTACCCAACCCATCACGATCGTATTCATGAAAATGCCCAGGTAAAGCGCCCGGAAGCCGCGCAAAACTGCCGCCGGTTTGCCGGAATAGCGCATTTCGGTGAATTCCACGTCGGTCATAATTCCCGCCCGCCGCCAGAGCCGGGCAAAGAAAAAGACCGTCAGCATAGCTCCGATCGCCAGATTCCACCACAACCAGTTCCCGGCAATGCCATTTTTAGCGACGAGTTCAGTCACAGCCAACGGTGTGTCGGCCGCAAAGGTCGTGGCTACCATAGCCGTACCGGCCAACCACCAGGGCAGATTGCGCCCCGAGAGGAAGAAATCATTTGTATTTTCACCGGAACGCCGGTAGAAATAGATCGCGATTCCGAAAACCAATGCGAAATAAACCGCCACTACCGTCCAGTCTAACCAACCGATTGCCTGCGCTGTGTTCATTTTATCTCCTTAAATAAATTTTTAAACGCGCCGTAAATTAATCAGTCATAAAAAAAATGCTAAGTATTTTATTGAACCTGTCCGCATTTAACCGGGAAAATTCCGAATTACAGGCATGGTTTTTTGGAATATCGGCCTTCAATTGGAGCTAGAGCGTGGTGTATAAACACCGCGCGATTTTGCACAATAAAGAACCTTAAAGCGTTTATTTTTCCGGAATGGATTGCCCGGGCGCCATTTTTTGCAGGGCTTCGCGGGCGGCTTTCTGTTCGGCGGTGCGTTTCTGATGACCAAAGCCTGAACCCAGACGCTGGCCGTCTATGAAAACGGCTACTTCGTACTTTTTGGCATGATCCGGGCCGGTGGCTTTGAGGACTTTAAAAACCGGCAGGTGACGACCGTTTTTCTGGCAGAATTCGAACAGGCGCCCTTTGTAATTGAAATGGTTGACGGTTTTTTCGTCGGTTTCATGCGGGATGATCCAGCGTTGGATGAATTTACTGGCCGGGCGTAATCCGCGGTCGAGATAGATGGCACCGATCAGCGATTCGACGATACTGGCCAGCAATTTGCGGAGAGTCGGCGGATTTTTAAGATTAAGCCCTTTTTCGAACAGGATCGATCGAGTGATTTCCAGGTCGTTTCCGACACGCGCCAGTGATTCACCGTTGACCATCGCCGAACGGCGGAGTGTCAGATCGCCCTCGCTCTTTTCGGGATGTTTTTGAAAGAGAATTTCCGCCACGATAAGAGCCAGGACGGCATCGCCCAGAAACTCCAGCCGTTCATAGGATTTTTGGCCGTTGCCCGTGCGGGAACGGTGGGTCAGGGCCTGTTCCAGCAAGGATTTATCGCGGAAGACATAGCCGATTTTCTGCTCGATCGGCGAGGCCGGTTTAAACCAGTTTCTGAATGACAGTTTCAATTTTCCCGGCTGTAGACTTTAGCGGCGATGACGGCATTGTGGCCGCCAAAACCAAAATTATTGCTCAGCCCGGCCGTCAGATTTTTTTTCTGAGCAATATTGGGGGTGTAATTCAAATCGCATTCCGGGTCCGGAAATTCATAGTTGATGGTCGGTGGGATGATCTGATTCTGAAGGGTCAGCGCGAGAACGATGAATTCGATCCCGCCCGCAGCGCCCAGCAGGTGGCCGGTCATCGATTTGGTCGAGCTGACATTGATCCGATAAGCCTGCTCGCCGAAGACGGTCTTGATCGCGGTCGTTTCATTCCGGTCGTTTAAAAGAGTCGATGTGCCATGTGCATTGATATACCCAAAAGACTCTTTGGGCAGGCCGGACATCCGGATAGCGCTTTCCATGGAGATGACCGCGCCCTTGCCTTCCGGGTGTGGAGCGGTCAGGTGGTAGGCGTCCGCTGAAAAACCATAACCGACGATTTCGGCATAGATTTTCGCATTCCGGCTGAGAGCATGTTCTAGGTCTTCCAGGACAATCACGCCAGCGCCTTCGCCAACCACAAAACCGTCGCGTTTCAGGTCGAAAGGACGGCTGGCTTTCTGCGGCGCATCGTTGTGCCTGGAAAGCGCTTTCATATTGGCAAAACCAGCGACGGCCAGCGGGGTAATGCCGGCTTCGGAACCGCCGGTAATCATCACATCGGCGTCGCCAACACAAATATGCTGGTAGGCGATCCCGATGGCATGCGAGCCAGTCGCACAGGCGGAGGTCACACCATAATTCGGCCCGCAGAACCCGAAATTCATCGCGATCTGGCCCGGAATTATATCGGGAATCATCATCGGGATAAAGAACGGGCTGACCATCCGGTTGCCTTTGGTCATCAATATCTGATGCTGGGTGGCCATGGTGCTGATGCCGCCGATTCCGGAACCTACAATCACCCCGACCCGTTCGGGATCGAAGGTCGTCTGCATCAGGCCGGAGTCGGCTACGGCTTGTCTGGCCGCGGCCGCACCGAATTGTGTGACCCGATCCATCCGGTTAATATCTTTCTGCGTGAAATATTGCATTGGATCGAAATCCGGCACTTCAGCCGCGATCTGAACGGAAAAGCCGCTGGCATCGAAGCTCTTGATAATATTTACTCCGCTAAGCCCTTGCAGAAGACTCGACCAGAAAGACTGGACATCATTTCCGACCGGGGAAATGACGCCCAATCCGGTCACAACAACCCGTTTGCGCATGTACGGTGTTACTTCAGTTTAGAATCGAGATAATTGACGACTTCGCCGACGGTCTTTAATCTTTCGGCGTCTTCGTCGGGAATTTCGAGGCTGAAATCCTCTTCCATTTTCATGATCAGTTCGACCGTATCCAGAGAATCGGCTCCCAAATCGTCGATGAAAGAAGCTTCCATCGTGATCTTTGATTTTTCGATCCCCAATTTTTCAGCAACGATTTCCTGAACTTTTTCGAAGTTACTCATCATATCCTCCTAAGTTAGTTTACATTACCATGCCGCCATCGACTTTAAGCACCTGTCCGGTGATATAATCGGCCAGCGGTGTAGCCAAGAACAGAGCCGCATTGGCTACATCCTGCGGCGTCCCCATCCGGTTTAACGGAATATTTTTTAAAAAGCCCGACCTGACCTCTTCCGGCAAGGCGGCCGTCATGGCCGTATCAATAAATCCGGGCGCAATGACGTTGACGGTCACGTTGCGCGATGCCAGTTCCTTGGCCAACGACTTCGAAAAGCCGATCACGCCGGCCTTGCTCGCGGCGTAATTGGTCTGTCCGGGATTGCCGGTCAGGCCGACCACGGAACTGATATTGATAATTTTTCCGGCGTGTTGTTTCAATAAATATTTGACAGCCGCCCGGCATACTATGAAAGTGCCCTTTAAGTTGGTATCCAGCACGGCGTCCCACTGTTCCTCTTTCATACGCAGAAGAATCGTATCGCGGGTAATGCCGGCATTGTTTATTAAAATGTCGATTCGGGAATATTTTTGGATCACGGTGTCGATCAGGATTTGGGCTTCGGCAGAATCTGTGACATTGCACGGAACGGCGTCGAATTTGAATTGCTTTTCCCGGAAAAGGCTGACGGCGTCCGCGAGCGCTTCCTGATTGTAATCGCTCAGAATTACGGTCGCGCCGTTTTCGGCAAACGTGCGGGCAATGGTCAGGCCGATCCCGCGTCCGGCGCCGGTCACGATCACAATTTTCTCGTTAAAAGTTAGTTCCATGCGACTTGCTCCAGTTCGGCGAATGTGCCGATTCCGGTAATTTTGACATCGGCGGCCGTGCGTTTGACCAATCCCTGTAAAACTTTGCCCGGGCCGACTTCCACGAAAGTGTCGGCGCCGTCGGCAATCATATTCTGGATCATGTTGGCCCAGAGTACCGGCGCTGTCAATTGGCGGTACAGACGCTCGCGGATTTCCTGCGGATCGCGGGTTGCCGTACCAGTGACGTTCGAGTAAATCGGAAATTCCGGCGCTGTGAATTGAGTCTTGGCGAGGGCTTCTTGAAGAGCCTCACTGGCCGGTCGCATCAGTTCGGAATGGAATGCGCCGCCGACGGACAACTCGACTGCCATTTTTGCACCGGCTTTCTTCAGGTCAGCCATGGCGGCTTGCACTTTGTAAACGTCTCCGCTGATGACGATCTGGGTTGGTGAATTATAATTTGCGACCTGGCAGACGCCTGAGAAACCGGATTCCTGAACGATCTGCTCAACCTGTTCGTAATCCAATCCGACAATCGCGGCCATCGTGCCGGGATTTTTCTCTGAAGCAATCTGCATCTGCTCGGCACGGATTTTTACGAGTGCGAGTCCGGCCTCAAAAGTAAGCGCACCGCCTGCGACCAGTGCGGAATATTCGCCGAGACTATGCCCGGCCGTCATATCCATTTTATGACCGCGCGCCTGCAATTCGGCAAAAACGATGCAGGAAAGCACGAAGATCGCCGGCTGAGTTACCCTGGTTTGGGTCAGTTCGATAAGTGGTCCGTCGAAGGAAATCTTTTTCAGTGAAAAATCGAACCGGCTTTCGGCTAAATCGTAATATTGACGCGCAACAGCGCTGTTTTCATAAAAGTCACGTCCCATGCCGACTGTCTGCGAGGCCTGGCCCGGAAAAATAAATGCGATCTTAGCCATTCCGAACGCCCCACCGCATTATGAGACTGCCCCAGGTGAATCCGGCGCCAAACGCCGCCAACAATACCAGATCGCCGCGGTCGATCCGTTTTTGGTCGTACCCTTCCACGAGTCCGAGCGGAATCGTGGCGGCGGTTGTGTTGGCGTAACGGTCGATGTTTATCATCACCTGGTCGGGCGTTAACTTCAGGCGGTCGACCGAGGCATCGATGATCCGCTTATTGGCCTGATGCGGGATAAAAAGTTTGATGTCTTTGCCGGTCAGACCATTGCGCTCCAGCAGTTCGACCGAGATGTCGGCCATGCCTTTGACGGCGAACTTGAAGACGGTTTTACCTTCCTGGTAAATGTAATGCATTTTCTGTGCGACGGTCTCGGAAGTGGCCGGATTAAGGCTTCCGCCGCCCAGCATATAGAGAGACTCCTTACCGGAACCGTCCATTTTCAGGATGAAATCAATGATGCCGGAATCGTCTTCCGCCGTCGTCGGTTCGAGCAGCATCACGCCGGCCGCATCGCCGAACAAAATGCAGGTATCGCGGTTGGTGTAATCGGTGATACTGCTCATCGTATCCGCGCCGAAGACCAACACCTTGCGGCAGGTGCCGTTTTCGATGAACTGGGCTGCATTGGCCAAAGCATAAACAAAACCGGAACAGGCGGCTGAAATGTCAAAACCAAAAGCATTTTTTGCACCGATTCCATCCTGGATCAGAGCGGCCACCGAAGGGAAAAACATATCAGGTGAAATGGTGGCAACTACAATCAAATCGATCTCGAGCGGGTCGATCTTAAAGCGACGTTGTAAATCGGCAAAAGCCGCGATTGCCATGGCAGAAGTAGCTTCGCCTTTGGCAACTATGTGTCGCTCGCGAATGCCGGTCCGACTACGAATCCATTCATCAGAAGTATCGACCATTTTTTCGAGTTCGGCGTTAGTCAGGACCCGCTCCGGGACATACATACCGAAAGCGGTTATTGTTGATCGGGGTTTCTTCATCGAGGTTTACCTTACACTAATTTAATTGGCTCTGGCGATTATACTACAAATGACTAAACAAGCGGTTGGCTCTTGTACGGAAAAACGGCCGGCCATGGCGGAGCGCCGGAATATTTAAAAATGTTTTGGACAGCCAGAGCTCCCCTTATGCTTCTTTGGCCGCGACTACCGGTCGCCCGCGGTAATACCCGCAATTGGGACAGGCACGGTGCGGCAACTTGGGTTCTTTACACTGGGGACACTTGCTGATGGTTGTGCCGGTCAGGACATGATGAGTCCGGCGCTTATTTTTTCTTGATTTGGATATTCTACGTTTTGGTTGCGGCAATTTATTTATCCTCCGTAATGTTATTGACTATTTTTTTTAAAGGCTCCCAACGTGGATCCGGCGCGGTTTCAGCACACCGACATTCCGTTTCGTTGAGGTTGACTCCGCAGGAAGGGCACAATCCCCGGCAATCCTCGCGGCATACAAGTTTCATTGGCACACCGAGCAGGAGCGTATCATGTACATACCCGGTCAGATCGATTTCATTGGTCGTCGCGGTAAGCGGGACAATATCATCGTCATTTATTTCAGAATCGGCCGTTGAATAACTGGCAATCAATCCGAAAGTTCCTTTGATGGGAAATGAAAAATTTGCGAGGCACCGGTCGCATTCAAACCGGGCAGTAGTTTCCAGTTGGCCGTCGATTTTTATTTCAGATGCTCCTTTATCAATGGTTAGAGTCACGGCGACAGGAGCGCACAAGTCAAGCCCGGCCAGGTCGATTTCATCGCCATCCAGCGCGGCGTCGATTACTTGTTTCCCATCACTCAGTGAATTTAATCTAACTTTCATAACAATTGGCAAATTTATTGGAAACATGGGCGATAACCAAGAATTTTAACCCGCTTACGACGAGAACAGGTCGTCTCGAATAGAAGTTCTCTGGATTTTTTTGCAATTTGCACAGCAATAATTTGTACTTGTTTTGTTCAAATCAATTAAATATATTTGAAAGGAACTTTTAAATAGTTGTTTGATTTAAATGATGTGGTTTTTGATAAAGGATTCAAGAGGAGGCGTTCGCTGAGTGGGACATCACTCCCATTTCAGGATGAGTTTCATCCAACTTCCCTCCTTCCTTGGGAACTCCTCCCGTTAATAGGACGCCTCCTCTCCTTTTATTTCCACTGTTTCCGCACCAACACCAACCTTAAAACCCTGATAGACAGTCCCGTTGGGACCAAGTAGTTTCTTTCGTCCGGGTACTCTTGAAAAGGATCGGAATTTATGATGGAGTCGCAGAATTTTGAAGAGACCAAACTTGACAGCCGGAAAGTCTTTGATGGAAGGCTTCTGAAAGTTTATCGTGATACTGTTCGCCTGCCCGGCGGCCAAACCTCCAACCGGGAATGGATCAAACATCCGGGCGCGGCGGTCGTCATTCCTTACCTCGGCAGTGGCCGGATTTTACTAGTGCGACAATTCCGCTATCCGGTCGGGCAGGTAATGACCGAATTGCCGGCCGGCAAGATAGATCCCGGTGAAAGCCCGTCTGCCACCATCCGCCGTGAGATGGCTGAAGAAACCGGTTTTGTTCCGCAAAAACTGAATGAGATCGGCCTGATTCACACCTGCGTCAGTTACAGCGACGAACGTCTGTATTTGTTCTGGGCGACTGAGCTCGAAAAATGTTCCGCTACCCCGGATGAAGATGAACTGATCGAAACCGTCTCGCTTGACATTGCTGACGCGCTGGATTTAGTGTACCAGGGCAAGATTACCGATGCCAAAACCGTCATCGGTTTATTCTGGGCCGAAAAAATCATCCGGCACGGTCTGCTGAATCTTTGCGCAGATCGCCGCTAATCCGGTTTTAAAGCATTTTTCGAAAATAAAATTAAACACGGCGCCTCAGATAACGCTCATTGCATTGACATTGCGCTAATCCGACAATAAATTAGCGTCCAATGAGGTTGAATCTAAAAAAATCGTTTTTCATCGGCCTGTTCTGTTTATCCGGTTTCGGGCTGAGCCCGGCCGGATTCGGTCAAACGTACCGGATCGAACAGGAATGGCCGGCTGAATCCGGTCTGCAGGATGTTCTGATCGGGTTCGCCGACAATCAGCTCCGACCGACCTATTACCTTTATAACGACCGGGCAATTTCCGCTCAGAAAACCGGCGAAATTCTGGCGCAGTGGCAGAACTTGAGCGATATTAGCCTGTCTCCTGACCGCAATCTGTGTGGCGTATTCACGCCGGGTAAACCACCAACCGGTAAAAACGAGCCGAGAGCGTACGAGTTCAAGGTCTACGATGCGAATGGAAAAGAAACCTTCCGGTTGAACGGAATGCTGTTGAACACCGCTGAGAGGCCGTTCTATTTTCTGACCGGTACCAAAAAAGCCCTGATCGCCTGTTCGTATTGGGGCGAGGAATTGCTTTTCTATAATCACGATGGCGACTTGCTAAACGAACGCCGTTTTCTGCAGGATGGCACCCGTTTACAGGTTTATCCGAAAGGCGCGTTCGATGACAACGGCCGGATTTTCCTGTTCAATCTCAGCCGCGCCCGCGAGGAAGAACAAAAGGTCGGGCCGGATTTGTTCATGTTTATGACCAACGGCTCCCGCCTCTGGCAATATCAGTTGCCGTTAAAAACAACTGGCGCAACCGGCCTGTCGCGCAGCGGCCGGATCACGGTTGTCAGCGGCGCCGTCATCAATCCCCGGCCGCCGCAACCGGCTTACCAGACCATCCTTTTTGACAGTCTTGGAAAAATCATTAATTCCTTCCCGGTGGCATTCCGGCACTACGATTTCGATCGAAACGACAAATGGCTTTTGCTCGGCGACCGTTACACGTTCCATCTGATCACACTGGTCGGAAAGTCGATTTACCTGCAAATGACACCCGGAAGCGGCCGCCGGACAATTACCGATTGCGCTCTGCTGGCCGGCAACCGCATTTTGATATTGATCGGTGTCGAATCGTCTCAAAACGGGACTAAGTTATTCGACGACCCGGAAATTTTAATCTATTCGGCCGATGGACAAATACTCTTCCGGCAAATGTTCGAGAGCGACTACACTTACCGCGGAAAATTGATCTTCAACGATGCCCGCGACCGGTTCGGCATTACCCTGCAAAACCGGTTCGTGGTGTTTGGCATATACCCGTGATCGCAGGATCGGCGGGTCAATTTATCATTCGGAAAAATTAGCGAGGACTCTATGAATTACATCTGGTTGGCTTTGATGGTAATCGCCCTGGTGGTCGGAGCTTTTACCGGGCGCATCGACGCAGTTACGAAAGCGGCGGTCGACAATGCGGCTGCGGCGGTCGAAATTGCCCTGGGTTTGATCGGAATAATGACACTCTGGCTCGGCATCATGAAAATCGCCGAAAAAGGCGGCATTATCCGCCTGCTGTCGCGGGCTATCCGGCCGCTGGCGAAGTTTCTGTTTCCTTCGATTCCGTCCGATCATCCGGCAATCGGCTCGATGCTGATGAACCTGATCGCCAACTGGCTGGGACTGGGCAATGCGGCTACGCCGCTCGGTCTGAAAGCCATGGAAGAATTACAGAGCCTGAACAAGTCAAAAGACACCGCCACCAACGATATGGCGACTTTCCTGGCGCTGAATACGGCCACCATTTGCCTGATCCCAATGACGGTCATCGCCGTCCGGGCCCAACTCGGGTCGGCCAATCCGTTCGAGATTATCAGCACGACCATCGTCTCTTCGACTTGCGCCACGATTGCCGGCATCACTGCGGTCAAATTACTCCAGCGATTGCCGTCCATCCGCAAGTCCGATCCGAATCGGATAGTTGAATCCGGCCGGATAGCCGAAGGAGAGAACCATGACTAATTCAATCGCCTACGCCGCGGCCGACACTCTGCAGGCGGCCGCTCAAACTACCGCCGAAGCCGCACCTACCTTCTTCGTTACTTTTATGAAAGGTTTTTCCAGCTGGGCCGTCCCGGTTCTGATTTTCGTGATCCTGATACTGGGCTGGCGCAAAAAGGTCAAGGTCTATGAAGCTTTCATCGATGGCGCTAAGGAAGGTTTTAATGTCGCTGTGAAAATCATTCCTTACCTCGTCGCGATCTTAGTCGCAATCGGAATGTTCCGGGCTTCGGGTGCCATGGACGTGTTCGTCACCCTGCTTTCGCCATTGACCAACCTGATCGGTATGCCCGCCGAAACTTTGCCGGTGGCGCTGATGCGGCCGCTATCCGGGAGTGGCGCGCTGGGCATCGTCACAGAATTAATGAAGTCGCACGGCCCGGACTCGTTTATCGGACGGTTGTCGTCAACGATGTGGGGTAGTAGCGAGACGACTTTCTACGTCGTGGCAGTTTATTTCGGCGCGGTCGGTGTGCGGCGCGTACGCCATTCCATCGCGGCCGGACTGATCGGCGACGCGGTCGGTTTGATCGTGGCTGTCCTGATCTGCCGGGTAGTTTTCGCGTAGAGTTCGTTACACGGAGTAACACTGAGTAGACGCTGAGGAACACGGAGGAGATTTTCTTCATTTGGAATATTCTTCCCTCCATCTCGCAGGAAGGTTCTTCCAAGCGGAATGTCTTTCCCTTCACATAGAGGAGTGCATTTTCCATATGGAATGTTCTTCATTCCACCTTGCAGAAAGGATTTGTGACATGGAATGTTGTTAATTCCAGTTTGAGGGAAACTTTCGACAAATAGAGTGAGGATATATCGATTTAGAAAACTACATTTTCAATATGACGAGGCGAGATCAGCACCCGCTTCTACCGTTGGCCAACTACAACTATGGCGTAGCCGTGTGCTTCTCCCACAAGACAAATCGTGTCATCCTTGAAATCACCATGAAAAAACATACAATCGTGATCACCAAAGTCATAAATGATATCGAAATCGACGCCATTATAATGAATTATTTCCCCGGCAACTGTGAACAAGCAAAGGTCATTTATATCGTTACCATCCAAATGAATGACAGAGTAACTATTTTCCAATGGAGTATTCGTCTTAAGAATGTAATCAGTAAGATTATCCCTATAGTAGTATTTCAGAATAGCAACCCCCGCAGCGCTCAACACGGCAACATTGTCCAACACCCGAACTGATTTGAATCGTCCAAAGTCATTAGACTTAATATTACCATCAATATCATTTGATGAAAACAGAACATTCCAAGCATTATTAATTAATTGAAGTGACACACTTTGTTCATTCGAAGAACTATAGCCGGTTATTAATACAGTTTCTTCGTTTCCATCAATACATCGTAATTTTATTTGATTGCTGTTATCTGATATTTGATAATCCATTCCATTATACTTAACAATATTTCCAGTATGAAAAATAAAGTAAGTATTTTCTAATGAGTTACTCCAAATACCAGTCATCCATCCAGCAGAAGGAAAATTTGTACAGGCCAACCAAGATCCATTTTGTAATATAACCGGTGATGTAATCCCCGCCCAAATTAACGAATCACTTACAGCAAATACTGAACTTAAAGCACTATATACAAATGGATACGGTTTAATTTCAATAGATTCCCAGTCATTTCCATTCCACTGTACAGCGTTATAAAGGCGGCATCCGGTTCCATTATAAGATGAGTCCGGGTCTGGAACGGCGATTTCACCGACTGCCCAGATGTTATCTTTACCGATAATTGAAACACCTTCCAGGGCAGAAAGATCACATCCGCCAAAATAGTATTCATTCCATCGAAAGTCACTTCTTGAGATATCCAGGGTTGTCACATTAACAGATTCGGTTTCATCCAGGATTTCGCCATGATACACATAGTTCAGAGTATAGGTATAGGAAGTATTCGGCTGAACGATCTTGTCGGCTATTAATGTGTCCTTACCGTTAAAGGATGATTCCAGTACTACAATCGTATCACGCTGGACGATGAACGATTTCCTTGAGGTTGAATCCGATGAGGATATTTTCAGCCAGACAATGGAAGGTTCCACGTACGGGGCGGAAATTGACAAATTCGGATAGTCCGGTTCTGTCGGACACTCCCGGCATGACATGGTCAGGACAGTGACAAACGCAAGGAATAGTGCAAGTAATGTGATTCTGGATTTCTGATTATGGTTGGACGATATCATACTTCCTTTTTCCTCGGGATAAACTACGGCCAATCTTGGTGATTATCAAGTAACCATTGACGGGGGACGAATAACAGACAGACGATTCGAAACCATAATTTGTAAATTCTCCGTGCGCCTCCGTGAAACCTCCTCTTACTCCGTGTCAATGACTTCCAGACGGAAGAACGTATGTCAGAACGCTGACCGC
>JAZDEI010000030.1:0-16204 GCA_043808945.1 Fidelibacterota bacterium
TGCGACTCCGCTGATTGCCGGATGTGCGGCATTACTACTGGAAAGCCAGCCATATCTGGGGCCGGGTGAAATTATAACCGAACTGAAACGCTATGCCGGAAAAGAGGGTGCCGTTTTGCCGAATAACCAATTCGGATGGGGCATTCCGGATATATACGAAAGCATTGTCAATTACGAGCCGGACGGTTTTCCAAAGACGGAAATTTCTCCCGAAAAGATCCTGGTTTATCCCAACCCAACGAACAGCTCCGTCAATTTTTATTTTGTCTGGCAAAAAGCTACCCCGGTCACCTCCGTAACCAGCCTGCGGGTCTTTAATATTCGCGGACAACTGATATATGAAAAGAAACTGGCCGGAGATTATCTGGGCAAAAAGGAAATTGTAAGCTGGAACCTGCGCAACCAATCCGGTGAATTAGCGACCGCCGGAATATATTTTGTCCGCCTGAAAAGCCCGGATTATTATAAAGCCGGAAAATTCCTTATCATGCATTAAAGTGAGGCTGACAACCTTTGTCAGAAGCGCCCATCTAAGACAGGGAGATGCGAGAAACATGGAAAAAGAAGAAATTGAGTTAATAGAAAGAATTCAGGGTGGTGACAAAATGGCTTTCGGGCGACTAATGGAACGATACGGAGAGCGGGTGATGAGCATGGCCTTTCGCTTTACCCGCAATCATCAGGACGCCGAAGACCTCTACCAGGAAACCTTTATTAAAGTTTACCGGAATCTGAACAATTTTCGTTTTGAAAGCGAATTTTTTACGTGGACGTACCGCATTCTGGCGAATCAGGCTTTTAACCTTTATAATAAGCGTAAGCGTATGATGCTGGCCGATCCCGGCGAGGATGATTATCTGTGGGAAACCCTCCCCGCCGATGCGGAAGACGAGGCGCATCGCGAAACGTTTAATCACTCTCTGCGGGAGCAGATAGACGCCGCCCTGCAACAGCTGTCGTCTCAGCAAAGAGTTGTGTTTGTCTTAAAACATTTTGAAGGAAAAAAGATCAAAGACATTGCGATTTTGTTAGATTGCGCCGAAGGCACCGTAAAGCGTTATTTATTCAGGGCAACCCACAAACTACAGACGCTTTTGGCGGAATCTTAAGAGAGGAAATGATTATGAAGCACGATAAACAATTTGACGATCTCTTGATGCTCTACTTTTATAATGAGCTGCCGGATTCAGACCGCGCTGGTGTTGAGAGCCATATTAATGAATGTCGGGAGTGCCGGGCTGAATTGAAGCGGCTAAAGCTCATTACAGACAAAATGGTTTGTGCCACCGAACCCGTTCCCAGCCAATCACTGCTGAGCGAATTAAACCAGCGGATTATGCAGGAAATTGCCGGCGACTTGCGCCGACCGATCATGGCCAGAATCAAAGAGTATTTTGAAGAATTATTCGAATCCGCCGCACTCACCATGGCGCGGCCGCGTTATCAGCTAATAGCGGTCGGCCTGACGTTCGTAATCGGTATTTTTGTCGGCAAACTATGGCTGAGCTCCGGCTTGCGTCACGATCCGGAAATGCTTGCCAACCTGGTAAATTACAACTACCAAATGACCGACAATGAAAAAGACAATCTGCAGAAAGCGTTTGCAGGTTACCTGCTGAAATCCGGCGGGATAGAGGTTGCCGATCTCTTTCAGGCCGACCACACCTCCGAGAACAACGGATTGGTAGAAGTGAATGTAAAAATAGATAAAAATCTGGCGATAAGGGGCGGCTTAGACGATCCGACTATTCAGAATATGTTGATGTATTCTGCCATGCACGATCAAACCACCGAAAGGCGATTGCGGGCCGTCCGTCTGCTGGGCCAGGTCATCCCGGAACCGAATATAAATGCAACCCTGGTCGCGGTGATGTTGCACGACGCGGACGAAGAAATCCGTCTGCTGGCGACTCAGCTGCTCGAAGGGCGCACAATGAACGAACAGCGCCTGGAGGCCTATAAATCAGTTGCCCTGCGCGATTCTAGCGTCACAATCCGCAAAATGGCACTGGCAAATTTAGTAAAATACGGTTCCCGGGACATTATCCCGGTGATCGCACTGGTGGCGGCACGCGATGCGGATCCCGATGTCCGGATTTTAGCGCGCTCTGCCCTGGATGAGTTGTATGTTAAAAATAGTCAGGAACAAAAATAGAGGGCTTGACAAATGAAGCTGAAGATATATCATTTGATTCCGATGTTATTGGCAATTGCCAATGCAGCTCCCGACAAATTCGAGTTTGACGGCATGCGCTATGTCGGCGAAATTGTGAAAACTTTTGAGGTTGGCGGCAAGGGGCAATTGACGATGGAGCGCATTAATGGCGATATTACCATCGAAGGCGAGGCCCGTAATGACGTGGTGATCGTCGAACGGTTCAAGATCGACGCTTATTCCGAAGCCAGCGCTCAACGCATTCTGACCGAAGAAAAAGCGCGTTTCCAGCAGAAGGGTGAAAAAATAACGGTCTCCGGCTCCGATCACTCCCGGCGCTACACCAGCGATTTTAAAATCAAAGTACCGTTTACCTTTAATACAATCGTCCAGACTTCGGGCGGCGATATCAATCTCAGCTCTGTTGTCGGAACACAAAATTTGAGCACCAGCGGTGGCGACATTGAAATCATCGAAGTCAAGGGCAACCTGAACGGTCACACTTCCGGCGGTGATATTACAGTCCAGCGCACCGAATGTAATCTGGGCATCTCCACCTTGGGCGGCGACATTAAAATTGACAATTTTGCCGGAGATCTGCGAGCGACCACTTCCGGCGGTGATATCGGCCTGGGTAAAATACAGGGCAGCGGCCAGGTAAGCACTTCGGGTGGTGATATTAATATTGTTGGCCTGCGGGCAAAAACATTTACAGCGCGCACCTCCGGTGGCGATATCGGTGCCGATAAAGTCGAATCAGATCTGGATGTGAATACTTCAGGCGGTGACATTGTCATCGGCCAGATTGAGGGCAACGTCGAAGCGCATACCTCAGGCGGAGACATTGAAGTGCGCCAGATCAGCCAAAACCTGAAAGCGACTACTTCGGGTGGCGATATTAATATCGGATTGGTGAAGGGGTACTGCTATGTCCGTACGTCAGGTGGCGACATCGAGGTTGACCGCGCCTATGACCTCGAGGCCTTTACTTCCGGCGGTGATATCAGAGCCAATGGCGTAGTCGGTTACCTTTATGCGCATACCTCTGGCGGAGATATTGATGCCCGCAAGTTTTATAAGGCCAATGTGACAAAAAATGCCGTCGACCTGGAAACCTCCGGTGGAAACATCTCGGTGCAACTACCGGCCAATATGCCCGCTACCATAGACGCCGAAATCACGGTAACGGATCGGCAAAGCGCGGAAGTCGATATACACTCCGACTATCCAATCAAGAAAACCAAAGATAATAAAGGATCGCGGGTATATATTTATGCTCAGGGTGCGATTAACAATGGCGGCGACCCGGTCCGGCTGAGAACCGTCAACGGCAACATAAACATTATCAAATCTGCTCCGGAATCAAAGTGAGGTTAGAACAATGAATCTGAGAATAATCATACTTTCAATGGTAGCGATGACGCTGATCTCGGCGGAAGATCTCATCACCGAGCATCATAACATTCCCTATCAAGGCGAAGAAGAATTAGATGTAAATATTGGTTTTGGCCTGGGACAATTCGATCTCAAGGGTTGCGATGCGGCCGAGTATCTTGTCCGCTCCGCAATGTCCTATTCGAAAATTTATTACAAACCAACTGTCGAGTACAAGATCTTGGGCAATCGCGGTCGACTGAAAATGTATACTGAAAAAATCGATAAACACGGCGTTATGAACGATAAAAAACACGGCTTTTATCACAACGAAAAGGAACAAAACCGATGGTTGCTGGAATTTTCCCGCAAGGTACCGACATACTATTCGATTGATTTGGGGTTGGGCGAGGGACGCCTGGATTTCACCGGATTGCGCGTCCGCGACCTGAAATTGCAATGCGGATTAAGTGACGTTAAGGTCGAATTTAACAGCCCAAATAAAGAGAATATGCGTAATCTTATTGTCGGCACCGGGCTCGGTAGCGTGAAAGTGAATGGGCTCGGCTATGCCAATATGGAGCACTTTGATGTCGATTGTGGCCTTGGTTCGACCGATCTGGTCTTTGATGGCAACCAGCAACAGGACATCCGCGGTAAAATTTCAGTCGGGCTCGGCTCGGTCAACATCGAAATCCCGGACAATATTGCCGTCGAAGTACGCTCCGAAAGTTCGTTTCTGTCATCGCTTAACCTGCACGGATTCGATCGTGTCGGTGAAAATCTTTACCGGAGCGGCAACTGGAAAGCCGCCAAAAAACGGATTTACATGGAGGTTGAAGTCGGGCTTGGCAGCGTCGACATCAACTGGCGAGATTAGCCTATTCCTTGCTGATTTAAGATAGATTGAAATGCGGTCAATATGGCCGCATTTTTTTACAGATAGGATTATAATGAATGATAAAGGAAGATCGTTAATACGGCGAAAATTACTCCAGGAAATTTTCCCGGATTAACAGCAGGATATTTGAATGCGAGACGATCAGGTATTTTTTACTTTCCAGTTCAATCTCGATAGCGGCCTTGCGCAGGAAAATCGCATAGTCACCTTCTTCGGCCTGAAGCGGCAGATAGCGCAGTTCGTCACCATGATCTTCCCAGGGCTCGTCGTCATCTTCAGTGGAATATGGGATCGGAAAGCCCGGGCCGGTCTTGACAATGAAGCCGCCCTGTGCTTTCTCTTTTTCTTTGACACCGGGCGGCAGATACAAACCGCTCGGGGTTTTATTTTGATCTTCGTCGGGGTCGATCAGCACCCGGTCTCCGATCAGAATGATTTCGCGTTCTTCCTGCATCGACCGGAATTTAGAAAGATATTTGGCGCAATCCAAATTTTACAAAAGGATTGAATAGACTGTTTCCTCTCTGCCCGGCTCAGCTTAAATTGTAACCGGATAAAGATGCTTTGGACTAATGTATTGAGTAGTCTTCGAAAAAAACCGCAAGAGAAAGGAGCCGATAAAGGTGAGCGAAAAAACTTATGATGTAGCGATTATCGGTGGCGGCCCGGCCGGCCTGACAGCCGCAATCTATACTGCCCGCGAAACGCTGAGCACAATTCTGCTGGAGAAGTCTATGACCGGCGGCATTCCGGCCATTGTCGACCAGATCGAGAATTACCCGGGCTTCCCGGATGGAATTACCGGTCCGGAGCTGATGCAAAAAATGCGCGTGCAGGCCGACCGATTCGGAACATTTGTTAGCGAATTTGAAGAGGTCAGTAAAATTCTTTCCGAGCGCGGATGCTTTAAATTGGTCACCGAAAATAACCGCTATCAGGCGCGCGCCGTGATCATTGCCAGCGGCGGCCTCCCGCGTAACCTCGGAATTGAGTCCGAGCAGGAATTTTTAGGTCGGGGTGTATCGTATTGTGCCACTTGTGACGGGCCGTTGTATCGCGATGCCGAATTGATTGTCGTCGGGGGGGGTAACGCTGCCGTACAGGAAGCAATTTACCTGACGAAGTTCGCCAAAAGGGTGACAATTGTTCACCGGCGAGACAAATTACGCGCCCAGCCCATTTTGCAGGAACGGGCGTTTAAAAATGAGAAGATAAAAATCGCCTGGGATTCGGTTGTATCGAATATTTTTGGCGCCAAACAGGTCGAAGGTGTCGAAATTCGCAACGTTAAAACCGGCGAAAAAATCAGCCTGGCAGTAGAAGGGGTTTTTATTTTTATTGGCTGGGTGCCGAATACAGAATTCGTACGCGGGCAGATCGACCTGGACGGCGAAGGCCACATCATCACCGATACCGAAATGCGAACGAATGTGCCCGGTATTATGGCGGTTGGCGACGTACGCTCCAAACAGTTTCGCCAGATCGCCGAAGCAGTGGGTGATGGCACGGTCGGAGCCCTGACCGCATCAAAATATCTGGAAGGATTAAACGATTGAAAAGAAAAAGTGTTTTTCGCAGCCGGGTCGTCCCGGTGGCGAGTGTTCTGATAATTGTGATGGCCATTGGGCTGGCAGCTGAAGAATGTACGACCGGTCTGGCCGCTCCTAGGGCGACAGCCAACCAGCGGGCGTTACTCTGGAAAAACCGTGACAGCAGCTTTGAAAAAAACGAGGTGACATTTCTCCGGTCGCGGAGCGTTTCCTATCTCGGGATAATCAACGCTGACGATACCACACAGATCTGGGCAGGCGTAAATAGTCACGGTTTTGCGATTATGAACGCAGAGGCACTCGATATGGCGGTTCCCGGTGAGGAGACCCAGTATGACGATGAGGGTTATCTTATGAAAACCGCCTTGATCTGGTGTAGCACGGCGGATGATTTTGAAACCATGCTAAAAGTTACCAATCCGATCGGACGCAAAGTCACCAGTAATTTCGGCGTGATTGATTCCACCGGCCGGGCGGCTTTTTTCGAAGTCGGCAACCGTGAATATTTTCGTTTTGATGCCGACAAGGTCGATAAAACTTATCTAATCCGGGCAAATTTTACATTCAATGCGCGTAGCAGTGAAGGATATGGTCGTCATCGCTATGCCCGCGCAGAAGAAATGTTCGGTTTGGCCCGGATAAATAACCACCTGACAGCCCGTTACGTCGTCGAAAACGTGGCCAACGATATTTTTCTGGCCGATACTCTGATAAAGAGAAAAGAAATACCAGCCGGGATACACAAGACCGCCGACACAATAAATCGCTTTCGAACGGTGGCCAGCGCTGTATTTGAAGGCGTGCAACCGGGCGAAGACCCGCGCCTGACGACCTTCTGGATTACGCTGGGCGAACCGATTGTCTCAGTCAGCATACCGCTCTGGACATACGCCGGTTGTGTGCCGGATTTGCTTGATGGGAATGGCGACGCACCATTGAACAGGGAATTTCGTCGGCTGAAAGCCTTAGTCTATCCGGATACGCTCAATGCCAGTCACCTCGACACTCAGCAGACACTCTCTATCCGGGAGTCAATAAACAGCACCCAGGCGAAGATCTTTAAGCAAACCGAGAAAAAACTTACTGCCTGGCGCAAAAATCCACCGACTGCCATTGAAGTGGCTGATTTCCAGAAAAAAATGGCGGAAATGGCTTTTCGAGCGGCCAGGAAGATACGGAAATAACAGATAGATTTCGAAAATCGTTCGATTAATTTTGAAATCGCCAGGTAAAAAGTTGGCGCTATTTGGTGTGAATAATAAATTATTTCAAATCTTCTTTTTATTCCTTCTGGTTCCGGCGCTGATTATTGCTCAGACCGGAAGAGGCCGGATCAGCGGTTATCTGCGCGATGCTTCAACCGGTGAGCCGCTGATGTTCGCAAATGTAATGATCGTCGGAACAGATTTCGGCGCGGCATCGTCGGTTCAGGGATTTTACGTCATTAGCGGGGTGCCGGCCGGCGACCATACTCTGCGCGTGATGATGATTGGCTATAAGCCGGTCGATATGCAAATTGGCGTGACGCCGAAATCCGACCAGCGCCTTGATTTTGAATTGAATGTCGAGCCATTACACGGCCAGGAAGTGACCGTAACCGCAGAAAGGACGCGGTTCAAAGAGCAGGTCGAAATCAGCCGGACAAATCTTTCATTCCGTGAAATTAAACTGACACCGGCGTTCATCGAATCGGATCTGTTCCGTTCGCTCCAACTTTTACCGGGAGTTCTGGCGCAAAATGACTTTTCGGCGGCGCTGATTGTACGCGGCGGCAGTCCCGATGAAAACCTGATTTTGCTCGACGGTACTGAAGTTTATAACCCGTATCATATCGGCGGTGTGTTTTCAACTTTCAACGCCGATGCTGTTTCGGATGCCGAATTTCTCGCCGGTGGCTATCCCGCTGAATACGGCGGACGGATTTCCTCCGTCCTGAAAATCACGTCAAAAGAAGGGGATTCGAAAAACGGTCGCCTGACAAAAAATACGTGGCTTGGGAAATACTGGGACATCAGCCGCGGAAGGGGTGAGATCAGCGCTCTCAGCAGCCGGGTCTTGCTTGAAGGACCGGCTTACAGGGGCGGCTGGATGTTTTCCGGCCGTAGAACATATTTCGATCAACTGGCAAAAATCTACTATCTGTTAAAAGGCTCTGACCAAAATTGGAAATATTATTTCTACGATTCACAATTCAAGATTTACAGCGATCTGGATCCTAAAAATCGCCTGACCTTCTCGTCCTACATGGGCGCCGACCGGCTGGCGTTTATGATGAACGAAAACCTGCTTGACCAGGTGGACTTCGATTGGAGTTGGGGAAATCGGACTTCCAGTCTGAAGTGGCGATTCGTTCCAAATTCGAAATTCTATATAGAGACGTCGATCTCCGGTACAAATTATCATTTTGATGTCGATATGACAATGAGCACGACCGATAGTCTGTCCGGAACGGCCTCAAACCGAATCCGGGTGAAAAACGACGTTACCGACTGGACGGCTGAAAACAAACTGACCTGGTTTCTCTCCCGGAATCATACGGCGACCCTGGGCTTATCCTTTAAAACCCTGGCGATGAGTTTTAATGAAAAGATCGACGAACTGACCTATTTTGATATGAAACAAAGTCCATTCATTGCCAGTCTTTTTATGCAGGACAAATGCCAGATCGGCGCCCTGCTTGCCATTCAATTCGGATTACGAGTGACGAAATACGAGTTGCATAAACGTATTTATCTTGAGCCGCGCATCGGATTCAAATATAATCTGACAGAAAATCTGGCTTTCAAAGGCAGTTGGGGCGTCTATCATCAATTTTTATTCACGACGAATGATGAAAACGAGGTTCTCCGGATCGTGGATTTTTGGGAGCCGGTTTCCAAAGATCAGGACACGCCGGGTAATCAGCATTTTATCGTTGGTTTCGAGCGCTGGATGGGGGAAGGTTTTACCGGCTCGGTCGAAGCCTATTACAAGCCATATAGCTCGATCCTGGGCAATAATCCTGCCAACAATCCGGCTGACGACAAAGATGATTTCATATCGGGAAAAGGAACGGCGTGGGGCATTGAGTGCCTGCTGAAGAAAACCGCCGGTAAATTCACAGGCTGGCTCGGATATTCTTACTCGTTCGTCGAAAAACGCATCGATCTCAACAGCGATAACCGTGTCGAACGTTCACAGGATGAGATATATCACCCGAATTATTACCGCCCCCATGCCGGTAATCTCGTGCTGAACTATCAGGTCAATTCCAAAAATGCCATCAGTCTGACATGGTCGTTGTCAAGCGGCCAGCCCTACACACCGGTCATTGGGAAAGTCTATACGCAAAGTGGTTTTGGCGGCATGGAAAATCCATATTCGTTGACGACGCTCTACGGACGGAAAAACTCATCCCAATATCCGGCTTACTATCGCGGTGACATCGGTTGGTTGAGAGACATTCACCCGTTTGGAATTCGCGGCAAGTTCAAATTTCAGGTGATCAATTTCACCAATCATTTTAACGCACTGTTCTATTCGTGGGACCACAGCCGCTCGCCGTCGCGGGTCAGCGCCGTTGGCATGTTCCCGATCATTCCGACGATGGGAGTCGAATTTGAGTTTTAGCATGAAAAATCTTGAAATTTTATTTATATCGCTTTTCACGGCTATTTTAGGATTGCTTCCCGCCTGTGAAAAGGAACTCGATCTGGCACAGTTTAAAGACGACTTCGGGAGTTACCAGCCGGAAATAAGGATCGAGGCAATAATTAATACGGTTCAGGTTTCAGAATTGGGTACCAATCATCAGGTGGTTGTACGAGTGGACCGGTCTATCACGGTTGACGATACGACGGTTTTCAATGGCCGCGATGACAACGGCAACTGGCAAAGTTATACCGATGAGAATGGTAATGGCCAGTGGGACAGCGGCGAACCTCTGAACGATGATCTTGGCGAGGATGGCATGATCGGGCAGGAAAACGGTTTTCCCATACGGGACAAGGGCGAAGGCAACGGAAAACCCGATTATGGCGAACCGAATGTGGACGAGTATGATGAAATTTTACCGTTACTTCATGAAACGACGGCAATCGTCAGCCTGACCAATCTTACCAGACAGCAAAATTATTCATTGATTTGGTGCGGCATCGCCGCCACATTTCAATATCTCGGATATAATCGTGAAGATCCGCTGGCAAATGTTTATCAAAGCTCGTACGGCGGTTATGTTTCCACGAGTGACATTATCAGTAATTCCGATACGAACGATATATTTGAATTTTCAATTGAATTACCGGACCGCGGCCTGACGGTAACCGGCCAGACTCGTCTGATCCCTCCGGCAGTTTTCCTGGATTTCTTATTGCCGAAAGTCCTGGATACGCTGTATGTGCCTTATGGGATTCAGGGTGGAATTATGTGGCGTTCGGACCCACGGGCGACCATTTATTGTGTTCGCGTTGAGTTTGTCGATGAAAGCAATCCAGATCATCTGTTGATTTATGAGCACCCGAACGTTGCGAATCGGGAGTTGACTGTTAAAAATGGCGGGATTCCCATTGGGTTCGAGCCGATCGCGTCAGACTTAACTCCCGGCCTCTATCATATAATCGTCACGACCATGGATGAGAATTACAGCCGCTATTATTATTCATCGTTACCACTGAAAGACCCGGAAAAATCCAATCTTCGCGATCAGGACGGAAATGTGGTCATGGGAGTCGCCGGATCGAAAGCGGAAGCCGGAACGTACCTTCGGATTCTTACAACTATTCCGAAGAAGTAAAATCAAAACGTCCGGATGGATGACATTTTCGGCTAATATCGGTAAATTCGGACTGTTTTATTGACAAATAATATATCAGGAGAAACAATGAAACGCTTTATTAAAATATCCGGTTTGGCTATAATTTTGACCGGTCTTATGGCCTGTGCGTCGCACGATATGACCATTACCAAAGCCTCGCCGGCAGCCGATCCGCTGTCTCTAAATGCCCAAATGCCGCTGGATGCAAAAATCACCAAAGGTCAATTCGCCAACGGTCTGACCTATTATATCCGCCAGAATTCGAAACCGGAAAAGCGCGCTGAATTGCGCCTTGTGATCAATGCCGGCTCAGTACTGGAGAATGACAACCAGCAGGGACTGGCGCATTTCCTCGAACACATGGCCTTTAATGGTACGGCCCATTTTAAAAAGCAGGAAATTATCAATTTTATGGAATCAGCCGGCATGCGTTTTGGTTCGCATCTGAATGCCTACACCGGTTTCGACGAGACGGTTTTTATGCTGACCCTTCCG
The DNA here is from genome assembly GCA_043808945.1 of Fidelibacterota bacterium. Classification (GTDB taxonomy): domain Bacteria; phylum Fidelibacterota; class UBA2242; order UBA2242; family UBA2242; genus JAGNGI01. The sequence goes on from JAZDEI010000030.1 coordinate 11,268, forward strand.
ACAGATCGGGATTCGCTGGTCGAAAAGGGCTTCCAGATTTTAGCGGACTGGGCGACCAATATCAGCCTGGAAAACGACGAGATCGACAAGGAACGCGGTGTAATCCGGGAAGAATGGCGCCTGGATCGCGGCGCCGACGCCCGTATCCGCGACAAGGAATTCCCGATCCTGTTCAGTGGTTCAAAATATGCCGATCGCCTGCCGATCGGCCAGATTACTGTCGTTGATACGTTTCATTATGATACCTTGCGGAAGTTTTACCGGGACTGGTATCGTCCGGACCTGATGGCGGTGATTGTAGTCGGCGATTTTGATGAGGCCCGCATTAAAGGCCTGATCGAGCGATATTTCTCGGACATAACACAGCCGAAAAACGCTCCCGACCGTCCGGTTCCACCGGTGCCGGATCATAAGCAAACGCTATTCTCCATTCAATCCGATCCGGAGCTGACCCGGACATTGGTGCGGGTGCTGTATAAACTGCCGCTTGGCGAAGAAGGCTATGTGCGCGATTACCGTCGGACAATGGTCGAGAATTTATACAACAGCCTTTTAAGCAAACGCATGGACGAATTAACGAAAACAGCCGAGCCGCCTTTTCTGCGGGCTTTCTCCCAGAAAGGTCGCCTGGTACGGTCGAAGGATTGCTATTTTGTCGGAGCTATCGTTAAAGACAATGGCGCCGACAAAGGGTTGGGCGCCGTCCTGACGGAAATCAAGCGTGTTCAAAAATACGGCTTTACTGCGACCGAACTTCAGCGCGTGAAAATCCAGATGCTGAGAAACATGGAGCAGGCCTTCCGCGAGAGAGATAAAATTTACTCCAGCAATTTGGCCGACGAATATATCCGTAATTTTTTAGAGAATGAATCCGCGCCGGGCATTGAATTCGAAAATGAGTTGTATAAAAAGTATATTCCGGGAATAACATTGGCCGAAGTAAATGCTCTTTCCCGTCAGTTAGCCACCGATCGCAGCCGGGTGGTTTTAGTCTCGGCGCCGCAAAAATCCGAACTGAAAATCCCCACGGAAGTTGAATTGCTGAGTATTTTAAATAACGTCGACAACCAGTCGATTGAAGCGTATGTCGATCAGGTTGCGGATCGCGATCTGATCGAAATATTGCCAACGCCCGGGCGGATCGTTCGCGAATCCCGCATCGATTCCCTCGACGTGACCGAGATGCTTTTAAGTAACGGTGTAAAAGTCGTTATCAAGCCGACCGATTTCAAGAACGACGAAATTCTGCTCTCGGCCTATAGCCCCGGAGGAACTTCCCTGGTTCCCGATTCGAATTTTATCGCCGCGATCAGCAGCATCCCGATTATCAGCGAAGGCGGACTCGGCGAGTTCAACAATATTGCCCTTACCAAGAAATTGGCCGGAAAAGTGGTCACGGTGCGACCGGGAATGTCGGAATTGACCGAGAATTTCAGCGCCTCGGCATCGCCGGAAGACATGGAAACCATGTTCAAGCTGATTTACCTCTATTTCACTGCGCCGCGCCAGGACAGCACCGCTTATCTCTCGTATCGGAGTAAAATGCTGGCGATGCTGGCCAATCGCAACGCCGATCCGTTTGCGGCATTCAGCGATTCGGTCAACGTGACCTTGACCCAGCATCATTTCCGGACGCGCCCGTGGTCGACCGAAATACTAAATGAAATGGATCTGAAGAAATCGTTTTCCATTTTCCGGGATCGTTTTGCCGATGCGGGCGACTTCACCTTTTTACTGGTTGGCAATGTTCAGATAGATTCCGTCAAACAGCAGGCTGTTCGATATTTGGCAAATTTGCCGACCAAACACAGAATTGAAAACTGGCGGGATGTCGGCATGCATTTGCCGACCGGTATCATCCGGAAGGAAGCCCGCAAGGGGCTGGAAAAACAGTCATATGTTCAGATTACCTTCAGCGGACCGTTTGAGTTCAATCGCCCGAATCGCTTTGAATTAATGTCAGTCGCTGATATTCTGCGTATTAAACTGCGCGAGCAGGTGCGCGAAGAAAAAGGCGGAACATATGGTGTGCGCGTCAACCAATCTACCGGCCAGTATCCTCGCCCGGAATATCGCCTGACGATCCAGTTCGGTTGCAATCCGGAACGGGTGGCGGAATTGACGGCAGTCGTCTTTCAGGAAGTCGAGAAATTAAAGAACGAACCGGTCGGCGACGAAGACCTGGCCAAAATCAAACAGATCGATTTGCGGACGTATGAAACCAATTTAAAAGAGAACAAATTCTGGCTGGAAACTCTCTATTTTTATTATTTCAACAATGAAAATCCCCTGACGATACTGCATTATCCGGAAGTGGTTGAAGCGCTGTCAAAGACGACCCTTCAGAATGCTGCCCGGCGCTATTTACCGGCCGGTAATTACGTGCAGGTGGTGCTCTATCCGGAGCAATCGGACAGTACGTCCAACTAAATATTTATCCGGCGGTACTTGTTCTCCCGCCGATAATATCCTAAATTTTGGCGTATTACACTTGGAGAATAGTTGGTTCTTAGGACAGTAAATCTTAGCAAGCGCTTCGGAAACCGCTGGGCAGTTGCCGATCTGAATCTGGCGGTTGAATCCGGTCAGATTTTTGGCTTTCTGGGGCCGAATGGCGCGGGCAAGAGCACGACTATCCGCATGTTACTGGCGCTGATCAAACCCAGCCGCGGCACGTATGAGTTTTTCGGCCAGGATGCCCGGCAACTGGGAATCGGTGTTTACCGCAAAATCGGCGCGTTGGTGGAAAAGCCCGACTTTTACCTGTATCTGTCGGCCGAGCGCAATTTAAAAATGCTGGGTGAACTCAGCGGTGGTGTTTCCAGCCAGAGGATCGATGAAGTGCTGGAGATTGTCAAACTGCAGGATCGCGCCAGCGACAAAGTCAAAAATTATTCACACGGCATGCGCCAGCGTCTCGGAATCGCTCAGGCGATTCTGTGTGACCCGGAATTGATAATTCTGGACGAACCAACAACCGGTCTCGATCCGGTCGGTATCAAAGAAATCCGCGATTTGATCGTCAGTTTGGCGCACGATTTCGGCAAGACGATTTTCCTGTCATCACATCTCCTGCATGAAGTCGAGCAGGTTTGCAGTCATATGGCAATTATCGACAATGGCAAACTGGTTGTTCAGGGAGCAGTCCACGACCTGTTGAAAGCCACCGATTATTTTGTCACGGAAATCGCGGTTGACGATCCCGAACGCGCCCGGACGGTTCTGGCCGACGAACCCCGCATTCGGCAAATTACACTGACCGAAAATACATTGAAAGTTCAGGCGGCGGTCGAAGCGCGGCCGGATCTGGTCGAACGATTAGTGCAAAACGGGCTAAAGGTTTCGGCGGTCATTCCGCGGACCTCGCTCGAAGACTATTATCTTTCGCTGGTGCAACATTCGGACGGACAATGAAATGATTCTGATATTTAAAGCGACCGGCCTCGAATTGATCAAGATTTTCAGCAAATGGCGTACCTATATCGGTTTTGCGACCATTGCGGTGCTGGTCCCGCTCATTATGGGGCTGGTGCGCCGTTACGGTTTCGGGCTCGAATATGAAGCGACTCGTTCGCTGGGCAATTCTTTTGAATTTATCGGCTCTTTGGCCAATGGCCTGCTGGTTTCATATTATCTGATGAATGTACTCTGGGTACATTTTCCGTTTTTTATCATGCTGGTGGCAGGCGATGTCATGGCCAGCGAGGGCGCCGCCGGGACATATCGTCTCTGGCTGACCCGCCCGATCAACCGCCTTCAGGTAGTGACCAGTAAATTTCTGGCAACTTTCGGCTACACGCTGGCGATCGTGCTGTTCCTCGGCATTTGCAGCATCGGGCTGGGAATGCTGATCGTGGGCGGTGGCGATCTTTTCGTTTTCGATAAGGGAATATTAATTTTATCACAAGGCGATGCGCTCTGGCGTTTTCTGCTGGCTTATCTGATCGCCACCTGGGTGCAGATGACCGTCGCGTCGCTGGCCTTTATGTTTTCGACCTGGACCAGCAATTCAGTCGGCCCGATCATCGGTACGTATGCGGTTATTATGGTGTCGTTGATTATGGCCGCGCTCAAAATCGGCGCGCTTGAAAAAATCCGTCCCTATCTCTTCGTTTCATATTTCGATGTGTTCTTCATGCCGTTTTGCGATCCGATTCCGTGGGGCGACATCGGCGCCAGTCTGCTGAAACTGACTGCTTTTATCGCGCTCTTTTTTGGACTAAGCGTCATCAGTTTTATGAGGAAAGATATTTGTACCTGAAAATTATCGGCCGAATATGCGGCACAATGGCGGTGGCCTTTGCGCTCCAGACAAGCCTGGCGGCTCAAACCGACCCGCTGGCCATATTAAACAAAGTGCAGGAACGCTACGACGCCATTACCGATTATAAGGTCAAAGTTCGCCTGAAAGTCGATATTCAAAATTTCCGCATGCCGAACAAAACTATGCAGGTCTTTTTTAAGAAACCCGATAAGATCAAAGTCAAAACTTCCGGTTTTGCGATCGTTCCGCGTTTTGGATTGATGCCGGCGCCGGCGACTTTTCTGAATGATTCGGTGCGGGTTGAATATGTTCGTTCTTTCAGGCAAAACGACGTTCTCTACCATGTGGTCGCGATCTATCCGGGAAAACCGCAAAAGAACAGCGCCGACATTTTTCTGCGAATCAACACGGAACGCTGGACGATTGATCGGGTCGCGCTCGAATTCGAGAAAGAGGGACGTTCCGAAGTCAACATTGTTTATCAGGAAATAGATGGTTTCTGGCTGCCGGAAACAACCGTGATTACTTTTAACATGAAGCACGCTATCCCGCCGGTCGAGCGCCCGAATATCGAGCGGCCGTTCGGCGGCATGGAAAATTTTGTCGACAAGGATGGCGAACCGGTCAATGGAATCGTCATGATCCTGTTTTCCGATTTTGTCATCAATCGGGG
>JAZDEI010000031.1:0-5906 GCA_043808945.1 Fidelibacterota bacterium
TCAATCCTCTAACGGCTTCTATGGCAACCTTAGTTTTGAATTCTGCACTAAATTTCCGATGTTTCATGGCGTCCCCTTTCTGGTAGTAAGTTACGTTTTTCCCACCTTAACTAACTGTCCAGTTTTTGGGGTACAGCTCAAATATAATATGTCGAGCCGCTCTTTAAATCAGGTGAGGAAAAGACAATATAATAAACATTTCTGACAGGTTTATATGTTACAAGGTTGTTTCCGCTGACATCCTGAATGTGGAATAAGGTTGAAGAATTAAGCAGTGAACTTATCGTCGTTTTAATCGCATACTGGGATGAACTGGTGCTCGTAGCTTCTATCATATTGCCGGAATTGGGACCAGTAAACAGCAATAAACCGCCGGATATGTTGAACGTCCCATTAATGTCGGCGCCAACCTCAGGATTTGATACAGGTCCATGAACCACAACTGTTCCCGCTGTCATTACGATATTGCCGTTGCTGTCGAGACCATCACCGTTTGAACAATTTACTCTGACATTCCCGCCATAAAGATACAGGCAGCTTCCGTCGCTTGCCTCGCCGCCGTTGCCTTTGGTTGCATTAAAACCATCGTCGCTGGAAACGATGCTGACATTACCGTCATTTATAGTAATATAGGGTGATTCTATTCCTTCAACCGATTTAATTATAGAAACCGTGCCGCCGTTTATTGTTATCGAAGTTGTGGATTTGATGCCATCGTCAGCTGAAGAAATAGTGACTACTCCGTTGTTAATTGTAACCGCACCCCCACAACTGATCGCTTTGGCCTCGGCATAATCGCCCTCGGAACCACCAGGGCCACCACCACCAGCTGTGATTGTGATTTTAGCACCAGTCGTGGTTATATTGATTATCGGTGAATTACTGGCATCACCGATCGTTAATATTCCATCTGCGATAATTCCTTTTCCAGCCGAACCGGAGCTTTGAGTTGTGACATTGCCCCCCAGAATATTTATATTGCCATCGGCAGTAATACAAGTAGCGTTATAAGCATCGGTAGTACCACTGGAATTTCTATAAGTCGCACCGGCACCGGAAGTCGTTATTGTTACACTGCCGCTAATGATTTCGATATTGCCATCGGATGAAATTCCTTTACCGCCTTTGCCGGTACTTGTAATCGTTATGTTGACGCCATTAATAGTTACGGTACCATCAGATTTGATCCCGGTGCAATAGGACGGAATGTAACCTGAACCATACGTTTCCAGAACAGCATTACCGGAGGTGTTAATTGTAATCTCTCCGCCGCTGAGAACCATGTACTTTCCGGATTTCAATCCTTTTGATTGATTACCGCTAATCGTCATATTTATAGTACCGTCGGAAATGACGATTGTACTATCGCATGTAATTCCGGCTCCGCCAGTCCCTGTATTTTTTACAGTAATATTTCCACCAGAAATGGCTATATAATCCTCGCCCCCGTCAATAGCATCACCTGTGGCGGTAACATTAATTGTCCCGTTTGTAATTACTAATCCGTCATTCGCGTTAATACCATCTTTTGCGGAGCTGGTTATAATAATATGCCCGTCATCAATTTGAATTAAATCATCACTGCAAAGGCCATGCTGAGTGGAACCGTTGCCATTGATTGTCAAACTGCCGGTTCCATTAAAAATAATTGAACCTTCGCTAAAAAAGGCGGCCGCCTGTTTTTCAATCTCACCAAGGTCATTTACAATCGAATCGGGATAGTAACTGCCATCTGTCAAAGTATTCGTCGTTCCGTCAACTAATGTTACGGTCACCTTTTTCTTAGCCTGAATATTTATTGCCGGACCATTCGGATTAGTAATATTTACATTGTCAAAAATCAGGTAGAGCTTTTTCTCACTATATATCTTGAACGTACCATCGGTAGTTGTCCCGGAAAGTTTATAATTAACATATGCTGCTTCTACACCGGCATTAACCGATACAGACGCGCCATTTACACTTACTGATACGCCTTTGAAAGCCAGGGGATTGATTACTGAAACGTAAGAATCGTTGTAATTTATAAAAACAGTGTCGGAGCTCTCTCCGAATGAAATGCTGTCAATATTCGTCATCGCATATTGTACGATAGTATCTCCAAAACTGAAATTCATCCAGGTATTGTTGTCGCTGATATACAGATCTTTGATTTCAGACATGGCTGCGCCTATAGTGATTTTGTCTGACAGGTGAATATACATCATATCCTGAGCACATAAAGTTACACTAAATGCCAGGCTGGCAAATAATATCAGTTTATTATTCATTTTCTATTGAGATATAATTACTGGTTAATGGTTAAAATGTTTTTTTATTCATGCTCCATTAGACAATGATGAAATGATTTAATTAAATATTCCTGTTAAAATAATTTCTTGAGTAATTGTGAGCACCGGCCAATCTGCTTTTATATTATAGATATTAATATTTTACGATGTTTGTTTAAATAATTCTTTTACTGAATTCAAATTAACCCAGATTACGCATTAGAAAAAGCAAAAGGCAATTGCACATTATTTGAATCATTCCATAAACCTATAAACCATTTTCTTCGTTGCCTTGCTAATGCGATTTTAAGCAGGTATTTTCCCCTGTGTTTTTGGAAGAAGGCCCCGATGGCAAAATTCTTATATCGAAGCGTTGACAAGGTGTGCTGAACTTCTGATTTTAAAACGAACATTCGAAAAATTGACATTATGTTATATGCAAACATGGCCACCGTAAGGGCGGCTTCCGTTGGATAGAATTCGTTCAGATTAAAACTGCTAAAACCAAAGTCTTCCTTCAGTTCCTTGATCCGGTTCTCGGAATCAGCCCTTTGTCTGTACAAGCGCCAGATTTCCACTGCCGACAGGTTCAAATTGGTTACATAGGCACTATATCTGTATTGATAATAATAAGAGGTATCCTCAAACAACGACAGCATTTTCCCCGCCGCTTTGGGACGCTCGTCGATCCGCTGCCTGACGATCACCAGCCTTCGGGGGCCGGACCATTCCGGACTTTGATACTCCGTATCACATATTTCTATGCCTTCATCAACATAAAGCCAATTTTGCTTTAGTGATACCATTTTTTGAATTGGAAGATAGAACCTTACCGCAACAATGTAAGCGATTAATTGTCCCTCTAAATATTCCATTACATCTTTACTGTAAAAACCACTGTCAAGACGGATAAGGCCAATTGTTTTCCCCCTTAATTTTTGTACCGTATCTGCCAAAAAGGCCTTGAAATTATTGGAAGACGAAGTATCCCCACTTCTTAGCCAGAAATTACTGACCAGTTTCAGATCATTGACAAAGGCGATCAACGGATGGTGCGATTTCCGGCCCGGTTTCTTTGGATTATACCCTTTCTTCGCCCCTTCCTGTTGATCTCCATACCGTGTTAATATCGTTGAATCGCAATCTAAAGTATAGCGATTGAAGTTGATATTGGCGAAAACCCGACTAAATAGTGAATCCGATAGTTTGGAACTGCGTTCCAGATCGAATCTTTTAAAAAATCTTTTATAGGTGTCATTGGCTGGCGCTCTTTTCCATCCAAATATCCTGCTTAAGGCTTTATCATGGCGGGTGACTTCCGTATGGATAAACCGATTCGCTCCACACCAGATGCTGACCATAAACGTCTCTATTAGGTCTACTGGAGAATATCCACGATTGGAACCCGGTTGCGGTAAATAATCACAGCCTGAAAGTTGATCCCGAACCCCCATCTTTTCCATCATATTACGCAAAAAGCCCAAACCCGACCATGGCGTAATCTCTTGATTTGTAAATCTTATCTCGTATTCCATAACCCTAATTTATCTATTGCTAAGCATTAGAAAAATCCTATTGCGTAATCTGGGATTAATTATTTTTATACATAGATCAGCAAATTTAATAGAATACATTTTATGAAAAAAGTCCATTGATCTCTTTTCCGAATTAACTTTTTCAGATCTATACTACAATTTTTACACAATAGTATAACTTGTTCTAATAAAACAAAAATCCCGCTGTTATCGGCGGGATTTGATGTGCCGAAGACCGGACTTGAACCGGTACGTCCCTATGGAACGAGGGATTTTAAGTATGCAAGATGTTGATATAAAAAAACATCCCGTATCCTTTTCGGTATCCATTTCCTTACTTTAGGTTTTGAAAAATGAGACTTAATTATGCACTACCAGACTTTAATGATTGCGAAAATCGTATGAGGTTTTATTTTTACTTATATCATTACCTTCAGTCAGAAATATTGATTTGGCAGTATAAAAATTAATTATCGGTTTAAAATACTTGTATTTATTGTTTAAGAGTTGCTATAATTCTCTGGGCAATTTCAATCCCTACTCGATCCTGAGCTTCAATTGTACTAGCCCCGATGTGTGGCGAACAAGAAACCCGCGGGTGGCGAATCAGTTCCAGATTCTTCGGCGGTTCTTCGGAATAAACGTCCAGACCGGCTCCACCGACCTGGCCGGAATTCAAACCGTCGAGCAAGGCTTTTTCATCGATCGCATTGCCGCGGGCGCAATTGACGATCAAAACGCCGCGTTTCATCATTGCGATCTCTTTTTCCGTGATCAACGCCTGATTCTGTTTGGGAGTATGCAGAGTAATGAAGTCGGCCTTGCGGAGCAGTTCGTCAAAACTGACGGCGGTGATGTCAGTTTCGCTTGCGATCTCGGCAACATCATAGACTATGACGCGAATGCCCCAGGCAATCGCCAGCCGGGCAACGATTTTCCCGATGCGCCCGAATCCGACGATGCCAAGCGTTTTCCCGGCCAGTTCAAAACCGTTACCGAAGTTTTTCTTTTCCCAGCGTCCTTCGCGCAGAGAGTTAGTCGCCTGATTGAGCGAGCGGGCCAGTGACAGTAAATGTGCGAAAACCAGTTCCGCCGCGGAATATGAATTGGCGCCCGGGGCATTCAGCACGGCGATGCCGAGCGAGCGGGCATATTGATGGTCGATATTGTCAATGCCGGTTCCGGCGCGGGCGATCAGTTTCAGGTTTTTGCCCGCGTCGATCACGGCCTGCGGAACTTTCGTGGCCGAGCGCACGATAATGCCTTCAAATTCTGGAATAGCTTTCACCAAATCGTCCGGCTCATAGTGTTTTACAACTAATTCGTGCCCGGCTTCCTTGAGTATATTTTGACCGTTTTGATCGAGTCCATCAGCGATTAATATTTTCATAATCGGCTCCTTTCTTTCAACCAACATTTACATTTTGGCAATCGTTTCGTCGATGAGATTCAGCAATGTTTTCATTTCGGCGACAGTGCGATCGGCCATGTGAGCGATGCGGAAGGTTTTTTCCTTGAGATCGCCATAGCCGTTGGAAATCTGGTAACCGACTTCGCCGATCTTCTTATTCAGGTCGGCAACCGAGATTCCGCGCGTATTATTGATCGTTGTCAGCGTGACCGATTCATAACCCGGTTGCGGAAAGACGGCGAAGCGGTCGTTCGCCCAGGCGCGCGTCATTTGGGCCATTTCCAGGTGGCGGGCATAGCGCTTTTCAAGGCCTTCGACGTTGAAAATGTAATCCAACTGTAAATCGAGCGCGAACATGTGCGACAGCGACGGCGTGGACGGATACTGGAAATTCTTCTTGATGATATAATCGTACAGTTCGACGATGTCAAGATAGGCGCCGCGGAACGGCACCGTGCGGGCATGTTCGAGGGCGCGTGGGCTAACCGAGCAGACCGACATTCCGGGCGGCAGACCGAGGCATTTTTGCGTGGAAGTAATGCAGACATCCATACCGAATTCATCAACCGGAATCCGGATGCCGCCCATCGATGAAACCGTATCGACCAACCAGTAAACGTCCGGATATTTACGACGCACCGCGGCAATTTCTGCCACCGGATTCATCAGGCCGGTCGAAGTTTCATTATG
>JAZDEI010000032.1:0-4619 GCA_043808945.1 Fidelibacterota bacterium
TTAGCGAAATGCACCTCGGTTCAGGCCCAAGAAAAAACACAAATCTGTACTTGAAATATGTTTATTTTAGTCTTGGTACTAACAATAAACATCTATCGTTGATAATATTTTAATTGAGAGAAAAATGTTGACATTTAGATAAATAAATAGTATAATTCAACAGATTAAATTGTAGCGCCGGATGAGATGTGACAGGATTAATAAAGGAAATGTGAGAAAGCGGGAGATTTTGACCAAAATCTACGTGGATTTTCCTTTTGGAAATTAATATTAATAAGTGCTCGGTATTTCATTGAAAACTAATAAATGGATTAACTTTAGAAGGATATATGAAAAAATATATACTTACATTCGTTATTCCTCTCATTGTTATTTTTATTGATTGCCAGGGTAAAAAAGAAATCGTTAAATCAGATGATACTGCTGATATCAGATTTCAGTTTATAGTGACCGATTCAAACAATGTCGAACGAAACCAGTTTGATTCTACGGAAAATATTTACGTCAAGTATATCATAGAAAATCTTAGCGACGATACGGTGGAATATAAATATGCTCCTTCAAATTTGGACAATGCGGTCTGTTTTAATGTCTATCATGATGATGGAGTATATGTAGAAATAATCGCTGGTGTGCCCCCGAGTTCATTTATTTACACTGCTTATTTATCACCGCACACGAGCCGGATTTGGCAGGAGGTAGTGAAATTGAAAAGTGGCAAATATTTAGCAACATGCAGTGCAAGTTTACAATTCAATTATGAAAAATATTCTTATGATATTTCCTCGGATTCTGGTCATATACCTTTCACCGTTTTATAAGAGAGAGTTTACTATGAGAAAGATGTTACTGTTAATTTGGATCGGAATTAGTTGTTTCGCTAACGATATTAAAGAAATCAATGGAGTTATGTCTCTGATAAAAGCTGATACAGTAGAAATTCCTCAATCCCCTGAAGTAAAAGTGATTCAGGGAGTACCAGCATATATTTGGTCGTATGGATGCTTTCCGACTGCCGTAGCGATGATGTTGGGATATTGGGATAATCATGGATTTCCTAACATTTATACTGGTCCGACTAATGATGGAAATATGCCCATTACGAATAATGGTTGGTGGCCGGGGGGGATTGGTGGATCTGATGGAGAATGTCCTTTAAGCGCCTCTCATTCAGGTATTGATGATGATGAGAATCGGGGGCACGTTGATGATTACTGGGTTGAAGAATATAGTGTTTTACCAGATCCTTTTGTTACCAATGGTTGGACTGAACATCAACCTGATTGTATAGCCGATTTCTGTGGCTCTAACCAGAAACGATGGAAAAATAAAGACGGAGGAACAAATGTTGTATTTAATTACAGTCCTGTGTACGATTATACCGATAAAGAGCCAGATAGTATTCGAGATGGTTGCCACGGAATAAGATTATTTTTACAATCCAGGGGATATGATGCTTTAATTAATTACTCACAATACAAATATGGATATAATGGAATCAACGAAGGTTTTACGTTACAGAATTTCAAATCAGAGATTGACAATGGTAATCCAGTTATTATTCATTTAAAACCATTATTTTCAAATATAGAAAAACATGCTGTAATCGCTTTTGGATATAATGGTAATAATATATATTTACATGATACATGGGATGATGTTGATCATCAAATGTCGTGGGATGATTATTATAGTATTTATAAAATTTATGCAGTTACAGTCATTCACCTTACAGAAAATCCGCCGGTACCTCAAAATTTTACTGGTTCTTGGTCAAATAATCATCCAAAAATAAGTTGGAATGCAGTCCCGGTTTCCGATCTTAATCATTATGAAATCTGGAAAAAACGAGGCGGTGGCAGTTGGTTTTTACGTACAACGACTACTGCGACGTACTGGATTGACGAGCAGGAAACTAAATATACTTATCCATCAACAAAGGAATATGTTTATTATAAAATCTGCGCCGTTGACGATGAGGACAATAAATCAGATTTTACTGCTGAAAAATCTTTCTGTGTCAATGCCTGGCTGGAAAAAAGTAATCCGGCTGATTCTGGTGCTGTTGCTTTGGCCAGTAATACTCCGGAAGTTTTATTATTGTATCCCTCGGCGCCCAATCCGTTCAATAATTCCACAACAATCCGTTTCTCTTTACCGACAGCAACTACCGTTGATTTATTAATTTGCGATATAAACGGAAAAGTCGTTCGAAATCTTATAAGAAATGAAACATATCCGGTGAATTATCATTCAGTAGTCTGGGATGGAAATAATGATGATGGCCAGAGAATTTCTACCGGTTTATATTTGGTTATTTTCAAGACTCGTGAGAGAGTATTTCAACAGAAATTAATAATGCTGAAATAGTTCAATATTTTATGCCGCGTTATTAATCGCCTGCCTGATATTCGAGTGGATAAGTGAAGTGAAAAGATTTTTATTAAATCTCTGTGGCACTCAGTGTTTACTCTGTGTCCCTTCGTGTCACCATTACCTCAATATTCCTTGGCGAAGTGCACTTCGGCGAAATTCGGCCTGACCGGTGTTCGTTTACCCGGCGTCATTTTCTCGACGGTGCGTTGCAGGCTGGCGAGTTTTTCGACGGTAATAGTGTAAGTGTGGTAGGCTTCTTCGACCTTGCCGCGGATGACGAAGAGCGTTTCCCAGTTCAGCAGGTCGCCGAATTCCTTGTACGATTCCGGGAACATGACGCATTCGAAGATAGCAGTCTCGTCCTCGAAGGTGACAAATTCCATCGGGTCGTGCTGTTTGGTCACAGCGACTTTGCGCGTAATGTAAACGCCCAGCAGATTAACCGTTTGCCCGACGTACCGCTCCAGGTCGCAGGCTTTTTTGACTTTGTCATCGAAAACCGGCAGGTAGCGTTCCAGCGGATGCTCCGATATCGGGAAGCCGAATGATTCGATTTCGAGGGTCAGCTTTTCCAGCCGGGCGATAGGTTGGCGCTCAGCCGGTGGCGGCAACGGACGCCGGTCGCCTTTCTGCAGGTAATAACTGGCGACCTTGAAGGCGATTTCGCGGTGGGACAATTGCGGCTCGAACTCGGCAAAGCAACCGGCATTGGTCAACGCTATGGCATCGGCCAGGTCAAGGTCGACCCGCTGCAGAAAATCGTCGAGGTTTTTGAAATCGCCGGCCTTGCGCTCGTTCAGAATCGTTTCGACGGCTTTGTCCTGCAGGTTGCGAATCGCCATGAATCCCATGCGGATTTTGTCGCGGCGCCCGCGATATTCATTCCAGCTGCGATTGATATGCGGCGGCAGGATTTGAATGCCCCAGCGGCGGGCTTCGCTCAGATAGGCGTAAGCCGAGTAGTAGCCGCCCTGGTTGGAAATCACTGCCGCCAGAAATTCGGCCGGGAAGTGGGCTTTCAGGTAGGCGCAGGTGAACGAGAGCATGGCATACGAGGCCGAATGCGGTTTGCAGAACGAATAACCCGAGAAGGACTCGATCATCTCCCAGAGTGTTTCAGCCAATTTCTGCGAATAGCCGCGATTGAGTGCTCCGCCGATGAATTTTTTCTTCCAGATCGGAACCAGATGCGCCAGCGCCGGACGTGAAATGACTTTGCGGACATAATCCGAATCGGCGTAGCCGAAGCCGGCGATCTCTCTCGCCACCATCGAAACCTGTTCCTCGTAAACCATGATGCCGTAACTTTCCTCCAGGCACTTCAGGTCGGGATGCAGGAGTTGCCAGGGTTGGCCTGCCAGCCCTCCAATATCGGAAGCAGGCTGGCCGTGAATCCGTTCCAGCATGATGTTGATAAAGCGGTTGGCGGCGGGGCGGATGATCGAGGAATAGATCACGACGTGCTCGAAATCGACGCGTCCGGCCTTTTTCAGGAGCAGACGCGTAGCCGGACTCTCGATGTAAAAAATGCCCATCGTGCGGCCGCTTTGCATCAAATCCTGGGTGGCCGGATCGCCGACCGGCTGGATTTTATGATAGTCCATGAATTCACTGCGGTACAGCCCAGTTTGTTTCAGCGTATCGCGCACGACAGCCAGCGAACGGTTGCCGAGGATGTCGATCTTCAGCAGGCCGGAATCCTCGACCTGATCTTTTTCCCATTCGACGATCTGGACGCCTTTGGTGGCCATCAGCACCGGCACGTACTTGCGGATTTCGTCCGGCACGATGATGGTGCCGCCGGGATGCACCGAGGAAACCTGGAAAACGCCGACGATCTTTTCGCTTTGCAGGATAATATCGCGCAGGGTGTCGTCGAGATCAAGATTGCGGAAACGCGGATCGGTGCTGATCCATTCCAGTAACTCAGCCTTACGCGCGAAATATCCGATGCGCTTGGTCACGGCTTTGATTTCTTCGTTGGACAGGCCGTAAACTTTGGCGACTTCCCGAATAGCCGAACGCGGCTGGAGCATGACCTGATTAGAAACCATGGCGGTGCGTTCGCGCCCGTATTTTTTGAAAATGTAATCCAGAATGGCGTCGCGCTCGTCCCAGGCGAAATCGACGTCGATGTCCGGCATATCAACCCTTTCGGGATGAATAAAGCGTTCGAAGCGCAGATTGTATTTAATCGGATCGACCTGCGTGATGAAAAGGCAATAGCTGACGATAGAAGCCGC
>JAZDEI010000033.1:0-4868 GCA_043808945.1 Fidelibacterota bacterium
TGGATCGTGTTTTCACGTCCCATGCTGATGCGGATCGAGCCATGTGCCAGTTCTGCGCCGATACCGGTTGCCAGAATGACATGCGATGGATCGAGCGAACCGGAGGCGCAAGCTGAGCCAGTCGAGACTCCGATTCCTTCCAGATCGAGATAGAGCAGGATAGATTCACCCTCCGCGCCGGCAAATGAGACATTCAGTGTGCCTGGCAGGACATCGGTCGGGTGGCCGTTAAATTGTATATCAGGGATGTCGCTTTTAATTTTGTCGATCAGGATTTGTTTGAAGCGTTTGAGACGCTCGGCTTCATCAGCCATTTCCAGGCGGCGCATTTCGATGGCCTTAGCGAATGCGACAATCCCAATCGTGTTCTCTGTGCCTGCACGTCTTCCTTTTTCCTGATGACCGCCACGAATCAACGGACAGAAGGGGGTACCGCGTTTGACGTACAGGGCGCCGATACCTTTTGGACCATAGATTTTATGCGCGGAGAAAGTCAGAAAATCAACGTTAAGATCTTTGACATCGATTGGAATTTTGCCGACCGCCTGGACTGCGTCGGTATGGAAGAAAGCGCCTTTGGCATGCGTGATTTCTGCGATAGTTTTTATATCCTGAATCGTACCGATTTCATTATTGGCGTACATGACGGAAACCAGAGCAGTTTTATCGGTCAGTAACTCCTGGAGTTTATCGAGATCGACTTTCCCGGTCACATCGACTGGCAGGTAGGCAACCGGATTGCCCCGTTCGCGCAAACATTTGGTTGTTTCCAGCACGCAGGGATGTTCGATAGCAGTAGTTATTATAGCATCACGCAGGTTGCGTTCCAAACGGCAGGCCTGTGATGAACATGATAGACTATTTAGTACAGTATTAGCGGCTTCACTGCCACTGCCAACGAAGATGATTTCGTCCGGCGCAGCGCCGATAAAACTCGCAATCGTTTCGCGGGCTTGTTCGACTTTTTGGCGGACAATCCGGCCGGCTGTATGCAGGCTGGAAGGATTACCGTAATATTCCAGCATTTCGCTGATCGTCTTCTTGACTTCCGGATGCAGTGGAGTTGTGGCATTATGGTCTAAATATATGAACTTTGTAGGCATTTTATCCTCTGTAAACTTGTATCATTTATCAATTTTCCCGACGTAAAATTACTAAGTCATCCAATATTAAAAAAGGGCAATCTCGTGAAAGACTGCCCCTTTTAGAGATAGGAAAGAGGAATATTGTTACACCAATTTCTTTCCGCGTGGCAGATAATGCGTATGCAGGAGTTCATGGCTCTTATGGCCGCAGGGACCATCGACCAGAAATTCCTTATAGATTTTCGCAACAGCCGGATTTTCGTACGATTTACGAACCTCGCTGGCTTCATCTTCCGCATAAATGGCGCGGGCGCGGGCGGCTCTGATCTCAGCATTGGTCGGGATCGGCATTCCGCCACCACCCAGGCAACCGCCTGGACAGGCCATAAATTCGATGAAGTGACATTCACTCAGTTTTCCGCCGGATTTGATATTTTCCAGCACTTTCTTGGCATTGGCGGTGCCGTGAGCAACCGCAACTTTCAGCGTGGCGCCTTTCAGCCAATCCCAATTCGGAACGAGATGCTTCAGAATATCCGGAACCGGACCAACTTTCTCAATCGGTACCTCAGCGTAGCGTACACCTTCAAATCCGCGCACCGGAACTATCCGGGCGTGGTCAAACAGGTTATCAATGCGCGTACCGGTGACCAATTCAAAAACGGTGCGAATGGCCGATTCCATGACACCGCCGGTAGCTCCGAAAATAACCCCCGAGCCGGTGCGCGTACCAAACGGATCGTCGAAATCCGACTTTGGCATGTTGGGCAGGTCAATACCGGCTTCATGGAACATTCCGGCGAGTTCGCGGGTGGTAAGACCATAGTCGATATCCTTAAAACCGGATGAATGCATTTCCGGGCGATTACATTCGAATTTCTTGGCAGTACAGGGCATCAGTGCCACAGTAACGATGTCGGCCGGATCGATATTATTGATCTCGGCGTAATAAGTTTTAATAACTGCG
Source organism: Fidelibacterota bacterium (assembly GCA_043808945.1). Taxonomy (GTDB): domain Bacteria; phylum Fidelibacterota; class UBA2242; order UBA2242; family UBA2242; genus JAGNGI01. Next base: position 2,053 of record JAZDEI010000033.1, read on the forward strand.
CCAAACATCTGCTGAGGACTTTTCGCCGATGAAAGGTGATCCAGCATGGCTGGGTAAAAATGTTCGATATACTTCACCCAGCCCGGTGAGCAGGAGGTGAACAGCGGCAAAGCGACCGGTTCTTTTTGAACCAGAGCTTTGTAAAGCCGCAGGATCAATTCGGTGCCTTCTTCGATGATCGTCAAATCGGCAGTGAAGTTGGTATCGAAAACCTTATCGAAACCGCAATAGCGCATAGCCGTGTTCATTTCAAAAGTCAATGGCGTGCCGGGCGGCATCCCGAAACATTCACCAATCGCCGAGCGGGGCGCCGGTGCGGTTTGAATGATGACATGTTTGGTCGGATCGTCAATGGCAGCCCAGATCGCATCACTCGGATCGTTGGCATGCAGAGCGCCGGTCGGACAACGATTGATACATTGACCGCAGTTGATGCAGATCAGTTCGGCCATCGGATTGTCCATGAAAGTGCCGATGCGGGTTTTGGCACCGCGTTCGACAGCCTCGTAGACGCCGACCTCTTGCAGATCGATACAAGTGCGGACACAGCGGCGACAGAGAATACATTTGTCCATGTCGCGCACGATGGCATAGCTGGAATTGTCGCGGCCGTAAGTCGGTTTTTCGACGTGGCCGAAGCGATAGAAATCGACGCCGTATTCATGCGCCAGTTGTTGCAGTTCGCAATTGTTGTTACGAACGCAGGAATAACATTCGCCGCAATGGCGTGAAAGCAGGAGATCAACGACATGCCGCCGCGCCTGGCGGACTTTGCGGGTATGAGTGTGAACGACGATCGGTTGGCTGATCGGATAAGCGCATGAGGCCTGCAAAGTCCGCATGCCTTCGACTTCAACCACGCAAATCCGGCAAACACCGCTGATGCACAGGTCGTCATGATTGCATAAGGTCGGAATATTGATCCCGAGTTTCCGCGCCGCGGCGAGAATCGTAGTGCCCATCGGAACGCGAATTTCATTACCGTCGATGGTGACTTTAATCGTCGCGCCAATCGCACCGGTATTCTCCGGAGTCTTGATCGTAGAAGGAGTGGTGCTTTTGGGAGCACGGACGGTCGACTCGGTCATTACTTTATCTTTATCTTCCATAAATATCCTCTTTACTCTTTTTCAGGCACGCGGCCTAAAATTTCGGATTTAAAATTTTCCAGAATCGAAAGAAATGCATTTGGGCTGGATTGGCCGAGGCCGCATTTGGAAGCCAATTGAATAGTTTCAGCCAGACGCATGAGTTCGTTCAAGTACGTGACCGAACAGCGGCCTTTGGCGAGCATTTTCAGGCCGCCCAGGAGTTTGACATTGCCATCACGGCAAGGCGTACACTGTCCGCACGATTCTTCCACGAAAAATTCCATGAAGTTGATCGCGACATGCAACATATCGGCCTGGGGACCGAAAACGATGATCGAGCCACCGGAAGAGATGTCTTCAAAAGCGATTGTACGGTCGAAATCCTTGCGCGAAATGCATTTACCGGAAGCACCACCGATCTGAACGGCTTTGGCATCTTCACCTTTAATTTCTTTCAGTAATTGAGCGATAGTGATGCCGAACGGTAATTCGTAGATGCCGGGCTGCGCACAGTCGCCGGAAATACTGAATAGTTTGGTGCCGCTCGATTTCTCGGTGCCATGTTCGTTGAACCATTTGGCGCCTTTGACGGAAATCAGGGCTGCATCGAGAAAAGTCTCAACGTTATTGACAATGGTCGGGTGTTTCTGAAAACCGGTATCGACCGGGAAAGGAGGACGGTTACGCGGTTCGCCGCGGTAGCCTTCCAGCGATTCGATCAATGCGGTCTCTTCACCGCAGACATAGGCACCGGCGCCCATCCGTATTTCGATGTCGAAATTGAATCCTTCTTTGCCAAGTATCTTTTCGCCCAGCAGGTTATTCTGGCGGCGTGTCTCGAGTACTTCGGTCAGATATTTTTGCAGGTACAGATACTCGCCGCGTAAATAGACAAATCCTTTGGTGGCGCCGACTGCATAGGCGGCAATCGTCATGCCGTCAAAGATCATATCGGTGTGATGAAATAATAAATAACGATCTTTGAATGTACCGGGTTCGCCCTCGTCGGCATTGCAGACGACGTATTTCTGATCGCTCTGCGCCGCACCGGCCAATTGCCATTTGACAGCGGTAGGGAAGCCGGCACCGCCCCGGCCTTTCAGACCGGATTCGCGGATCAGCCCAATCACGCCGGAGCGTGGATTATTAAGCGCGGCTTTCAAACCATCGCCGGATTTTAAACCATGCTGAAGAATCGGGCCGCTTTTTTTCACATCGGATGGGACAATTTTCGGAAAATCAGATTTGATGAAATCCCGTCTACAATCGGCAATGATCTGCGGTACTTTATCGGGAGTGACCGAAGCGAACAGGCGATCGTTGATCAGCAAGGCTGGTCCCTGGTCACACATGCCGAGGCAATTGGTATGTTCGAGGGTGAACATCCCGTCTTTGGTAGTTTCGCCGAATTTGATGCCCAGTTCATTTTCGAGCTGGCGGGCGACTTTGGATTTATCGGCTAGGTCGCAGGAAATTGTCTGGCAGAGACGCAGAACATATTTGCCCTGTTTTTCTTTCCGGCGGAAAAAACTATAGAAACTGGCGACGGATTCAACTTCCACCGGATGAATGCCGAGGGCGTGTGCCGTTTCCTGCATAATCAGATCCGGGAGATAACCGTATTCGTTCTGCAAAGCCTGTAAGATCGGCAGGAGAGCGGAGCGGTCGTCGCCGTAGGTCTGTTTCAGGGCGGAGATTTCCTGATTAATTTTAACGCGATCCAAT
>JAZDEI010000034.1:0-5120 GCA_043808945.1 Fidelibacterota bacterium
TATTGGCTGACCGGTCAACAGGGGAAGGCGCCCAATCCGCTTTATGATCCGCTCGAAATGGCTGTTACCGAAGCCCACAAACGCGGCATGGAATTACATGCCTGGTTCAATCCGTATCGGGCGGTGAAAACTGTCGGCAGATATACTGCCGCGACCAATCATGTTTCCGTGTTGCATCCGGATTGGATACTGACCGTTGGCACACTCAAAATCCTGAATCCGGGTTTGGCGGAAGTGCGCGATTATGTTACATCGATAATAAAGGATGTTGTTGAACGCTACGATATCGACGCTGTGCATTTCGACGATTATTTTTACCCATACGAAGGCATCGGTTCTCTGGATGCCGTCACCTTTGCCAGTTATCCGCGCGGTTTTAGTAACATTGGCGATTGGCGCCGGGATAACGTCAACATTTTCGTGGCTCAGGTTGACAGCATGATTCATAGTACCAAGCCCTGGGTCAAATTCGGAATAAGTCCTTTCGGAATCTGGAAAAACGGCGTTCCTGAGGGTGTGATCGGGACATCGTCCTATTCGGCGATTTACTGCGATCCGATTGCCTGGCTGAATGCCGGTACGGTCGATTACATCGCGCCGCAGTGTTACTGGAAGATTGGCGGCAATCAGGATTACAGTAAACTGGCACCCTGGTGGGCCGGACAAGCCAGTAACTTCAATCGTCATCTTTACGTCGGTCAGATTTTCGGCACGAGTTATACTAATACTGAATTACCTGATCAGATCGAAATTAACCGCCAGACGGACGGGATCCAGGGAAACATCATTTTCCGGGCGGCATTTCTAAACAGTAATTCGCTGGGCTTTGCCGATTCCCTACGTACTAATATTTTCAAATATCCGGCCATCACTCCGTCAATGGCCTGGCGGGATCAGATTGCTCCGGAATGTCCTGCGAACCTTCAATACACCAAAATATCAGACCGGACGACCGGGCTGATATGGGGAACGCCGACTCAGGCCAGCGACGGCGATACCGCCAGACGATATGTTGTTTACCAATTTCCGAAAGCTAATATCGTCACAACCGATCTGGATGAACCGGCAAATATTTTGGCGGTTACTTACACAAACCAATACGAACTGCCGATCCCCGACAATGCCGGAACAAAATATTTTATCGTAACGGCGCTGGATGATAATTCAAATGAAAGCCGGATCGGTCAGGTTGTGGTCGTTTCGCCTTCGCAGGCTCCGCACCTGTTCGCACCGGACAATTATGCGGTCGATCAACGCGATACGGTTTTACTGGCCTGGCGACCACAGAGCATGGATTGTGCCTATGAAGTTCGGATTTGTCCGGACTCGTTATTTAATTCGGCAAATACGATAATTTTTTCTGGTATTAGCGACACGAATCTGACCGTCACTGGCATTAACGGCTTGGCTCGTTATTTCTGGCAGGTCAAAGCCGGAAATGCCGGAGGCTGGAGCGAATTTTCAGATTACTATTCCTTTACGACCGGATTCCCGGCCACGCCTATCCCGGTTTCTCCTGCTAATAAGCTTACTGAATTGCCGCTGAATCTTCCCCTTGTTTGGAATCAGTCTCCGAGCGCGGAGGAATATCACTTGCAGGTTTCCAAGAGTCTTGATTTTAATACTGGTAATATTGTACGGGATTCCAGCGGAATTGCCGATACTACTTTCTTATTGACTAATTTGGAATTGAACCGGTACTACTTCTGGCGGCTCAAAGCCAGTAATGGTTTTGGTACTTCAGGATGGAATGATTATTGGCGCTTCAAGACTATTCCGACGGCCGGTGTGATAGAAGTCGCCGTAGCACCTTCAGTCTATCGTCTGAAACAAAATTATCCGAATCCTTTCAATAACGCTACCACGATTGAATTCGAGATTGTGCATGAAGGCGAAGTCTCTTTGGAGATTTACGATCTTAATGGCGTAATAATCAGAAAACTCGTCGGTGAACGACTCGCGCCGAACTCGTATAAAGTGATTTTTGAAAGCGCTGATTTAGCTTCGGGTTTTTACCTTTGTCAGCTACGCGCCGGGAAATTTCAACAGACGATTAAACTGGTTCTGCTGAAGTAAGTCCCTGAGAGACTGACATCGTTACATATGTAAGATGGTCTATTTTTCAGATTAATCATTAAAAAGGGAGGTGAAAATGACCAATCGAATTGTCAAACGATCTCTGATTTGGATTTTGGTACTTTTCTTGATTGGTTGTGAAAGTCTCGTGACCAGGTTTGAGGATGTAGAGGATGGAGTCATGTATAAGGCTGAGCAGATTACGACCGCTCCTGTTTCGGTAGATACTCTGACTGTAATGACCTGGAATATTCGTTTTGCTGCCGGTCGCATGAATTGGTTCGGCGACTGTTGCGGTGATCGGGTCGATTTGACCCGCAGTGAAGTTCTGACCGGATTGGAGCGGATTGCCAGTTTCATTGAGACGGTTCAACCGGATATCCTGTTCCTTGAGGAAGTCGATGTCGAATCCAAACGCACCGAATATATCGATGAGATGCAATGGCTGTTGGATCACACTTATTTTAATTACGGTGCCTATGCCTCGATGTGGCAGTCCCAGGTTGTGCCGAGTGACGGGATCGGACGCATCAATACCGGCAATGCCGTTCTCTCACGCTGGAAAATTACTGATGCCGAGCGCATTCAGCTGGCCCTGCGCGGCGATCAGGACGCCCTGACGCGCTACTTTTATCTGCGACGCAATTTGCTTAAAACACGCATTGCGCTGCCCGGCAAGGATAATTTTTATGCGGTTGTAATTCACGCCGAGGCTTTCTCGACCGATGACACCAAGCAGAAACATGTCAGCCGCTGTGTCAAAGAACTGCAAAAGATTGTCGATCAGAACGGAATTTTTATCCTGGGCGGTGATTTCAACTTACTGCCGCCCGGCTCGGATTCCACCGATTTTTGTGATGAAGATGGTTGTCCGGACGAACATTTTCATGGCGCGAATGACGATCCTAAACATAAGGATGGAAGCAATTATACTCCTGAAATGACCTGGCTGCAACCGATGTACGATGCTTTCAGTCCGGCAGTGCAACTGGCTGATTATCAGGCCAATCAAGCTAACTACTTTACCCATACCACTAATCATCCGGATGGCGCCTGGAACCGAAAACTGGATTACATGTTCACCAACACCCAATTTATTCCAGGCAGTGTAATTACTCACCAGGAAGCTACGGTAGAATCTGATCATTGTCCGGTCAGTGCGAAATGGGAGGTGCCACAATGATAAGGAAATTATTTCTTTTCAGTATTGGATTATTGTTGATTTGTCAATTTGCAATAATCTTGAATGCCCAAAATAATAATTGGGCGCGCGAAACGGCCGTTTTGACAACTCCCGGCCGCATCGAAAAAGGACTGTTTGAACCGCTCTATTACGGATTATCCGATCAATTCGAACTTTCCAGTTATGTGCTGGCCGATGTTCTGATCCCGAATCTGAGTCTGAAATGGGCTCATCCGATGTCAAACAGTTTTACATTGGTATCCGTGCACAGTTTCAACTTTCCGACTCCGCTCCTGCGTGTACTGGCCAGAAAAGGAATCGGTGGCATTATCTCACCGGAATTCTCGATTCCGCCCATGATTGGTCTATATAATGGCGTGATTCTAAGTAAATCGATGCCTGCCAACCAGATAATTTCCTTGAAAGCGGGAATTGATCTGGGATTAAAAGGCGGAAAGTTAGATGACAGGACGACCATTGATTTACCGCTCGTTTATCCGCGTCTGATGCCATTTTATCACGGCTACGGAGTTCGAATGGGCGCTGACTATCGTAAACAAATTGGTCCGAAAATGAGCCTGTTACTCGATTATGACGTATTTATGTTCCCCGGTGCAAATGACGGTTTTGCTTTCGAAAATAAGGCACTTCTGTTCTGGCATCCGTCCGACCGGACTCAATTCAGTATCGGCTATAAACTGGTTTACGGCCAATATCCGTTCGGGTCGCAATGGCATTTACTGTGTCCGGTCTTCGATATTCAGAGAGCCTGGCAGATAAAGAAATAATCCGATGAATATTTTGAGGGAGAACTGATGCGACTGACTATCCTTGGTTCCGGCTCATTTTTGCCGGATAAAAACCGCAACTGTTCCGGTTATTTGCTCGATATTGGCGGCGAAACCATTCTGCTCGATGGCGGGAGTGGTACTTTACGCCAGATCGCCAAAGCCGACCGCTCGATTCTGGAAATCCGGCGCGTCTTTTACACTCATTTTCATCTCGATCACATGGCTGATTTCGCGCCGTTGCTCTTCACCCGGAAATACTTTAAACCGGAGCGGCCGACTGCGCCGCTTTATATTCATGCCCACCGGGATTTTGCCTATTATTTCGATAGCCTGACGAAAATCTTCGAAAAATGGACAGTCGATCCGGAATTCCCGGCGCTGTTTCAACCGCTGACGCCCGGCGAATTTGAGTTTCCCGGTTATAAACTGCGTGTTTTCCCATCGAATCACACTCCGGAAAGCCTGATGTATCGCTTCGAGGAACCGGGTGGTAAATCCATGCTTTATACCGGCGATGTGGATTTGGACGATGTGCTGATCGAAGCCAGCCAGGCCGTGGACTTGTTGTTAATCGAGTGCGGCAATCTGACGGATAATCCGGCGCCCGGTCACATGAATCCCGGCAAGATCGGCGATTTAATCCGGGTTGCCAATCCAAAGCGGATTGTACTGACGCATTTGCTACCAGAAATGGATAATCTTAATATCAGGCAATCTTTTACGATAGAGTTCATCGGCCGCATAATTCTCGCAGAGGATTTGAGGGTTTTTCAGTTACCCTGAAAACAAGTCCGCGATTTTAGGAAATCGCGGAACGACAGAATTCGAGTCGCTACTCCGAAAGTCGAGGCTGGAATACTTATTTTTTTTCGGGACTCTTACAGGTGTTGATACCGAATGGCAGATAAATAGGGCATAAACCGATAGATGCTGTCACGATCGGAATTAATCCCAGCAAACCCCACCAACTGCGTAAATAGGCGCCGATCAAAATCACGACTAATCCAATGATCCAGCGGATCACTTTGTCAGTTTTTCCGACGTTGCACTTCATTTTACTACTCCTCGTT
>JAZDEI010000035.1:0-4936 GCA_043808945.1 Fidelibacterota bacterium
CGTTTCCGGAATTGCTCCGGTGAGGCCCCCGAAAGAATCGTAATGGCCATTTTCGGACCGATCCCGGAAATATTGATCAGCAGTAAAAACAATTCCTTCTCGGCCAGTGTCGCAAAGCCGTACAGCGCCTGAATATCTTCCCGGACATGATAGTAGATCAGCAGTTTGGCGGGCAGGTTTGGTCCCGGTAAAGCCGAATAAGTCGAAAGCGGAATATTGACTAAGTAGCCAATTCCGTTGACATCGATGACGACGGCCGTCGGTTCTTTCTGGACTAATTTTCCACTGAGGTAAGCAAACATCTTTTAGCCTGCTCCGAAGCAGATCCTTATGGATTAATTTTTAGGCGGTTCAGGTGGCAGATCGCGACTGCCATGGCGTCGGTCGTATCAAAGGATTCGGGTGGCTGGGTCAGCCCTAAAATCCGGCTGACCATGAACTGCACCTGCTCTTTCGCGGCCGAGCCGTTGCCGACCACCGCCGATTTGATTTTTTTTGGGGCATATTGAGCAATTTTCAGACCGGCGTTCGCACCGGCGATCAGGACCGCACCGCGCGCCTGCCCCATCAACAGGGCGGTCCGGACATTCTGGGCATAGATGGCCTCTTCAACGGCCATCGCACCCGGTTGCCATTGCTGGATAATGGCGCTTAACTCGTCATAAATGTGTTTCAGGCGTTGTTCGAGAGACTCGCGCGGCGTGGTAACGATGGTTCCGCCGGTCAGACAGGTGAATTTATGGCCGGCCTGCGTTATGACGGCATAGCCGGTGCGGTTTAAGCCATGGTCGACGCCGAGGACGGTGAACTCCGCTGCATTCATTCAGCGTCCTGGAGCTGCGACAGGAGGGCATCGTCGATATCGAAATTGGCATGCACGTTCTGAATATCATCGTGATCTTCAAGGGCTTCCATCAGGGCCAGGATTTTCGGCGCGATTTTTTCATCGGCCTTGACGGTACTCTTCGGAATCATCGTGACTGCGGCGCTGGCGATTGCGATCCCGGCACTTTCGAGGGCTTTCTTGACTTTCTCGAAATGGCCGGGATCGACATTGACTTCGTAGTCGTCTTCCTCGGTGCTGATGTCATCGGCGCCGGCATCCAGCACAACCATCAGGAGGTCGTCCTCACTGCAGGCTTTTTTATCGATCGTGATGATGCCTTTCTTTTCAAAATTATAAGCGACACTGCCGCTGGTCGCCAGATTACCGCCGTGCCGGGTCAGAATGTGGCGCAGTTCCGAAACCGTCCGGTTTTTATTGTCGGTCAGGGCTTCCATCAGAACGGCTACGCCCCCCGGTCCGTAAGCCTCATAGGTTATTTCTTCGTAGACAACGCTTTCGATCTCCCCGGTTCCTTTTTTAATGGCGCGCTCGACGTTCGCTAACGGCATGTTAGCGGCTTTGGCCGCCAGAATGGCGGTTCGCAGGCGCGGATTAGCCTCTTCATCGCCGCCGCCTAACTTGGCCGCGACCTGAATTTCCTTGATGATCTTTGTGAAAACTTTGCCACGTTTGGCATCCAGAGCCCCTTTTTTGCGCTTGATCGTACTCCACTTGGAATGGCCTGACATATTTAAAACCTCTTCATTTTATTTGCAATTTAAATTAATAAATATCTGCCTTGACCCTGACCTTGATCTGGGTCCGGATGACCCAGGCATCCGGATATTTGATGGCCTGGGCGCGGGTCAAAAATCGTTCGGCATCTTCGCGGGTGAGACAGTTTCCGATCCGGATTTTATAGTAGGGCAAATTAAAGACCTTTTCGACCTCCTCATTCCCAAATTTCAGGACGGCTTCCCGGTAAATTGAGTCAGCCAGGAAAAAATCGCTGGTCGAAAAGACCTGGACTTTCCAGCCCATCTTCTCGACATACTGGACGGAATCATCCGGCATGCTGACTTTGGCCGCCGGAGTTTTCAGATCAGTCACAACCTCATAAATTAAAGTATTATCCAGCATCGGCAGGGGCGGCTCCTTGAGGATCGTCGGGTCAAAGCTTTCATCCTGCGGTGCGATCTTATCCTGCGCGCATAACTCCCTGCCAGACTGCATCACCCAACCAGGCGCACAGCACAGTATCAGTAGGACAACGCTCGTTTTAATTCTCATCCTGTTCAAACTTATACCCCCGAAATATACAGAAACTATCCTAAATTCGGAAAGAGATAAGCTGCCGTCATTAATCAGATTTTTACAATGTCCGAAGCAGGCACCCAGCCCTGTTTGCCGTCAACCAGTTCGATCTTTAACCAATCTTCGTCAACATCCAGAATTTTTACCTTGGTGCCTTCGTGAACGATGAACAGTTCGGTGCTGGCCGCCTGGGGAGCCGCCAGACTGCTGACCGCACTACTGATAATGATACCCTGATCGGCGGCAGTTTCGATCCGATATTTCTGCCCGAACAATAGAATGACCAGCAGGCTCAGCAGGCCTAAGGCCAGACTGGCCGATTTTAAAACCGGTCGCAGACGGCCCAGGTCAAAATTCAATAAGACGGCAAAACCGGTTACCGCCAGCAATAATAGAACCGAAAACAGCCCGGCCCAGCCGCGTGCATCCCAGAGATTGACGAGCCGTTCGTTCCAGCGCAATAGAAAAAAGGGCGGCGGGACGTCGATTTTATCCTTGACGCTCAGATTGGCCAGCCGCAGGTTGAAAGTCACATTCGGGTCGTTGGGCATCTGGCGGACGGCCCGTTCATAATTTAAAATGGCGCGACCGACACTGCCCGTCCGGTAATAGGCATTGCCCAGATTGAAATATAACGGCCCGCAGGCGTAACCGCGCGTCAGGGCCTCTTCATAAAGCCGGATAGATTCGGTATAATTCTCGGCCTGGTAGGCGGCATTGCCCTCCTGAAAAAGGCGATCCAGTTCCGCATCGGGTTTCCCGAAAAGCAGACTCGTCAATAATAAAACCGGTAGGAGTAATCGCAGGAGCCGCATTTTATATCACCTTGCTTAAATTATTGAGCAATTCCCGGACGTTTTTGAGCATAACCGCCGGTTCCTCGTCGGCGATGGCATCCGGCAAAAAGCGAATTTCATCGAGACGAATCAGGAGTTTTAGGGTCGCTTTAACCAGGTCTGAATCCGGCAGGCGTTGCCTGAGGGCTGGTTCGATCTCGCCCGGTCCCAAACCCGCCAGCGCTAATCCCAGGCGATCGGCGATATAACCGATCAGGGCCTGATCTAACTGTGAATAAAAGTCGGCAGTATCGTTACCGGCCAGCCTCTCTTGCAGAACCCGCACCCGCGCCTGGACTTTCGGCCAGGCTCGCCGGCGCCGGGCAAAAGTCAGGTTGCTTTCCAGTTTGTCGGTCCACCAGCGCAGGCCGATCGCTCCCAAAAAGATCAGCAAGGCGGCGCCGTTCAGCAACCAGAACCAGAACTGACTGAAAACCGTCTCGTGCGGTTTGCGCCAGGTGGTCGGCTCACGCATGATGAAACGAATATCCTGGCCGAGCAGGGAAATTTCGGATTTGCTCAATCCGGCGCTCGGCCCGCTCTGTGAACTGGCATTCCCGCTCACCCGGACATTAAATGCGCGGGTCGTCAGCGTCCGGTAGTTTTCGGTTTCCGGGTCGAAATAGGCAAAGGTCAGGGCTGGAATGGACAGCAATCCCGGCCGGCGCGGGATTAAAACGTATTCATAGGTCACCGAACCCCGGATTTCACCGCTTTTATTATCGATTTTCTTGGCGATCTTCGGCTCGAAAACCTCCACCGAATTAGGCAGATTCAGCGGCGGTAACTGCAACGAATTGATGTTGCCGCTTCCGCTGATTTTAAAACGCAGGGTCAGGGCCTGATCCGGCCGGGTTTTAAGCGTATCGATACTACTCTCGATGCTGAACTTCCCGACCGCGCCGCTGAAAGTCGCCGGTTGACCGTTCTCCGGTAGCGGCTTGACCCGGATTTTGATCGGCGCCGATTGAACCGTCACGACCTTGGTGCTTGAAAAAAGCGGATCGTTGAAAAACGAGTCATCGAAAAAATCATCGAAGACCGAGCGGCGGCGCTGATTGGTCTGGACGACCTCGCAGTCGATCACCAGCGGGTCGATCGTCAGATCGCCGGTCGTCGTGGCAAAAAGAGCAATCTGTTGAATCATAGCTTTGCGGTACGGGACGCCATTGACGGTTTCATTGGTGATATTGGGCTGGCTCGGCGCGGGGAATTCCTCGATCCAGAAACCCTGGGCGTCGGGCAGTTTTTTACGGCCAAAGGTGCGGACGTTACGATAGTACAGGTCGAACGAGACATTCAGCTCCGCGCCCTTGTAAATCGTGGTCTGCGGAACGGTCGCTTTCAGAAATACCTCGTCTTTGCGATTGTCGCTACCGGCCGATTGAGCCGGGGCTGCCGAGCGGGACTGAGATTGGCCGGACGTTGATCCCGACACGTTCACGGTGACCGCTCCGGTCGCATAGTCTTTGCCGCGATATTTGACGGTCACCGGCGGGATCGTCAGACGGCCGGTGCGGGTCGGGGCAATTTGCCAGGTGATGGTTTTCGTGGCACTCATCTGGCCATTGATAATTTGAATACTGCTGGATTGGGAAGGCCCGGAAATGAGCACAAAGTCCTGGCTCTCCGGCGGCGGCACGTCCGGGAAATCGCGGATGCCTTCAATGGTGACCGAGTAGGTCAGCAGGTCTTTGTCGGTGATATTGTTCCGGTTGACCGAGGCCGTCAGCCGCAGGTCCTGGGCCAGAAGGCCGGCCCCCAGAATTAAAATCACGAGTATTGTTTTGAGACAGCGCATCCGGTCTTTTTACCAGTCCTTCTCTTTGGTCAGTCCGGAGGCTTTCATCTGCCGGCGCTCCTGCATAAGCTGTTTTTCATCGTTCTTGAGAGCGTCCAGCACCTGGGCGGCCTCCTTTTGGCTTTTTTCCTTTTCCTGGCGGCTTTTTTGGGCCTGTTG
>JAZDEI010000036.1:0-4583 GCA_043808945.1 Fidelibacterota bacterium
GAATTACAAACCGTCCGAACCCTATAACATTTTCATTGAAGATTTCGGTGATTGGGCCAACGGCGGCGCTTCGGCCGTACCGCGCAATTTCGTTTATGTCTCTATCGCACCGTATCTTTATGTTTTCGATGTTGCTCCGGCTAACGAACGCATGTCACTGTTGATGCATCATGAACTGGTACACGTGATCGCTATGGATAAGGCCACGCGCAGGGACAATTTCTGGCGCAAACTTTACTGCGGTAAAGTCCAGCAGACGGCCACTCATCCGGTTTCGATGCTGTACGCTTATCAGACCACACCGCGCAAATTTTCGCCCCGCTGGTACCATGAAGGCATCGCCGTTTTTATGGAAACCTGGATGGGCGGCGGAGTGGGCCGGGCGCTCGGCGCTTATGATGAAATGGTTTTCCGAACGCTGGTACACGATTCGGCTTATATTTATCACTTAGTCGGACTTGAATCGGAAGGAACCGCGATTGATTTCCAGGTTGGCGCCAATTCCTATCTCTACGGCACGCGCTTTTTCAACTATTTAGCCAGCCAATACGGACCGGATAAAGTGATCCAATGGGTTTCGCGCACACCGGACAGCCGGCGCTATTTTTCCAAACAATTTAAGCGGGTCTTTGGTCAACCGGTCGCTGAAGAGTGGTCGCGCTGGATCGATTTTGAAAAAGACTGGCAAAAACAAAATCTGACAGCAATTCGCAAATATCCGGAAACAGCCTTTCAACCGATAATCCATGATCGGATTCTCGGCAGTGTCTCGCGCTCATTTCTGGATTCAACCCGCAACTTACTCTACACCGGCGTCAAATTTCCCGGCCAAATCGCCCACATCGCCGCCATCGACCTGAAATCTGGCCGGCTTGAAAAAATCTGCGACATAAAGGGCGCTTCGACTTATTATACCACCAACCTGCTATTCGATCCGTCGTCTGACCGCTTGTTCTTTACGACCGACAATTATAAATACCGCGATCTGAATTGTGTCTGTCTGAAAGATCATAAAGCAACGCGCCTGATTACCGATGTCCGCACCGGCGACCTGGCGTTTGATCCGGCCGATAAATCCATCTGGGGCGTGCGCCATGAAAACGGCATATCGACTTTGGTCAGAATCCGGTCGCCCTATAAAGATTACTCGGCAGTTCACGCCTTTCAATACGGTACCGATTTATACGACCTGGATATTTCGCCCGATGGCAAATATCTGACCGGAGCCATGACCTTTGTCGACGGAAAGCAAAAACTGGTTTGCTTCGAAGTCGCCAAACTACTTAATCATCAGGCCGATTATGAGGAACTTTTCGATTTCGAACTGACCGGGCCGGCCAACTTCGTTTTTTCGGCCGACGGTCGTTATCTATACGGTACCTCGTATTATTCCGGTGTATCAAATGTTTATCGTTACGATTTTAATGCCCGTGATATGTCGATCATTTCCAATACCGAAACCGGTTTTTTCCGGCCGGTTCCGGTCAATGCCGATTCGCTGATCGCTTTTCAGTACTCCGCCCGGGGATTCGTACCGGGCTGGATTCCAAATCGACTGCTTGATAATGTCGCCGCGATTCGTTATTTGGGACAAACCGTCTATGAAAAATATCCGGTGGTCGGCACCTGGCAAGCCGAATCTCCGGCCAAAATCGACCTGGATTCGATCACTACTTATAAAGGTATTTATAAACTCTGGCCTAACACCCGGCTGAAAGCGGCTTATCCGATGGTGGAAGGTTATAAAAGCACGACTGCACTGGGTTATTATTTCGATTTCTCCAACGATATCGGCTTTAATTCGCTGCACTTATCGGCGTCATACTCGCCGTTCAATGACAGCCTGTCGAAAGGAGAACGTTTTCATTTCAGCGCGAATTACCATTACTGGAAATGGGAATTCAACTTCAAGTATAATCCGGCTGATTTTTATGACTTATGCGGCCCGACCCGCACCAGCCGGCGCGGCTATTTTCTGGGAACAAAATACAGCAATATTTTAATCTGGGATGAACCCCGGACGATGGGTTACACACTCACTGGCGGATACTGGGGCGGCCTGGAAAAAATGCCCGATTTCCAGAATGTTTCGGCCAGCTTTGACCGGTATTTGTACTTTAACCTCGATCTGAATTATGAATATATCGAAAGATCGCTGGGTGCCGTCGACGGTGAAAAAGGCTACCTGTTCAACGTTTTTTCCCGTAACAATTATGTCAACTGGCATTTATTTCCGCAAATCGTGACCACGTTCGATCGCGGTTTTGCCCTGCCGCTGGATCATACATCGATTTGGTTGCGCAGTGCAGCCGGTCTTTCTCCGGCTCTGCGGAAAGAACCGTTTGCGAACTTCTATTTCGGCGGTTTCGGTAACAACTGGATCGATCATCAGGATGAAAAGCGTTACCGCGAATATTATAGTTTTCCGGGCGCCGGACTGAATAGCATCGGCGGGACTAACTTCGTGAAATTGATGACCGATCTGAATCTGCCGCCCCTGCGATTCAGGCATATCGGAATACCGGCACTTTATCCGCGCTGGCTGAGAACTTCGGTCTTTGCGACCGGTCTGAGTACTAACCTGTTGGCCCCGTCGATCAACCGCACAGTTTTCAACTGTGGAACGCAGGTGGATATGGAAATCGTCCTGTTTTCATTGTTTAAAACGACTCTGTCGGCCGGATACGGGGTGGCAATCGAAAATGACCGCAAACCCACAGACGAATGGATGTTTTCCCTGAAGATACTATGATTACTTGCATCAATATTGTTGTCAGCCTGTTACCGGTGCTGATCTTCCTGATCGCACTGGTGGTTATGGATAGTTATAAATTAGTCAAGCTTAGAATGGTTGTGCTGACGATCTTCTGGGGTTGTATAGCCGCCGGAATCGCCCTGCTGATCAATCGCTTCATCATTACTTTTATCCCGCACCAGAATATATTACTTTCGGTCGCGATCGCGCCGTTGATTGAAGAAACCGTCAAATCGATCTTTCCGCTCTATCAATTGAAAAGAAAGAAGGTCGGCTTTCTGGTGGACAGCGCCATTATCGGTTTCGCTGCCGGGGCTGGTTTTGCCATGGTAGAAAACCTTTTCTTTCTCCAAACGCTTGGGGAACGGAATGTGTTCGTTTGGCTGATTCGCGGTCTCGGTACGGCTGTCATGCATGGCGGCACGACCGGCATTCTGATGATAATCGTAAAGTATTTGTCAGAACGGAGAGCACGGTCTCCGCTTTTCACGGTGGCTGGGGGCTTGCTGGCCGCGATCCTGATTCACGCCGCTTTCAATTTTCTCGTGCATATCGTCAGCCCGGAGATTATTCTGATCACACAGTTGGTGGCTCTGCCTGCCTTGCTGACCGTGGCATTTACATCCAGTGAAAAAAGCCTGCGTAACTGGCTGGAAGAAGGATTGGCAACCAATGTCGAATTGCTGGGTGATATTCGCACCGGCCGTTTCCGGGAAACCAAGGCCGGGCAATACCTGTATAGTCTGAAGGAGCATTTAACTGGTGATATTCTGGCGGACATTTTCTGCTATTTGCAGATTTACCTGGAACTTTCCGCCCGGGCCAAAGCGCTATTGATTTTAAAAGAACTCGACGTTCAGCCGACCACCGATCCCGAAATCCAGTCTAAATTCGCCGAATTAAAACAACTGGAAAAGAATATCGGCAAGACCGGCCAATTAGCCATGGCGCCGCTCCTCCGCACCAGTCCGCGCGATTTGT
Organism: Fidelibacterota bacterium; assembly: GCA_043808945.1. GTDB lineage: Bacteria > Fidelibacterota > UBA2242 > UBA2242 > UBA2242 > JAGNGI01. Next base: position 3,737 of record JAZDEI010000036.1, read on the forward strand.
GGCAGTTGTATTTCCTTGACCAGCAAAGTAACCGGGAATAATGTAGAAGGTAATTTTGAGCGAACAAGGCTTGACATTTAAGCAAAAAGAAAAAGCTATTCTGGTCAGTTTACTCCTCGGTTTGGTACTGATAGTTCCCAATATCGTGGCCGCCCTGACCTCCAATTCTCTGATCATGTTGACTGACGTTTTTCAAGGCGCCAGCGAAGTGTTGGCGATTTTCTTCGCATACATCGCCATCCGGAAAGTCTCAAAAGGTACGAACCTGGTCTATAACTACGGTTACGGCAAAATGGAAGGCTTCTCCAGCCTGCTAATGGCCGCCGTGATCGGCATATCGTTGATTGTGATTCTGACCAGCGCTGTCCGCAGCTTGCTGAATCCCGAAAAACTGACCGGCGTTGGCGTCCTGATCGGCATTACGTTCAATTTTATCGGCTTTCTGGTGAATTTCGGGCAATGGTTCAAGTTTAAGAAGTTAGCCAAAATCGCTTTCTCTCCGATCATCGATGGACAGCACAAACTCTATCGCGGTAAATTCATCATGGATTTGGGTGAAACGATTACCCTGTCAACCGGCTGGGCTCTGGGGAATCTGCCGATCGCGCACTTCATCGATCCGATCGGCGCGCTGGTGCTGAGCGGTTTCTTGTTTTATTCGGCGTATACATTGTTTTCGGCCTCGATGGACAATTTAATGGACCGCACGCTGGAGGAATCCATGCAGACCGGAATTTTGAAGGTTTTAGCTAAACATTTCGACAACTACCACGATCTGCATGATATTCGCTCACGACGCAGTGGCGGCGACGTTTTTATCGAACTCTATTTGGAATTCGACGATCAC
>JAZDEI010000037.1:0-3670 GCA_043808945.1 Fidelibacterota bacterium
ACTGACCGCTATCACGATCAGTATAAGTATCAATATTTTTTTTCTACCTTTTTTCATCACTCACTCCGGTTATTTCAGGGTTCCCATCAGGTATGCCAGACGCACTTCGGCGATTTTGGCATCATATTTTGTCGTAACCAGATCGCCCTGGGCTTTGGTCAAGGCCACTTGCGCATCCAGCACATCCAGGAGCGTGGCCGAATTCAGGCGATACATCTCCTGCGCCAAACGCAAATCTTCCTGAGCGGACAGGATGTTGATCTCGTTGATTTCGATCATTTCAATATTGGTATTGATCGTAAGAATTAGACTCTCTATATCACTGGCAATTTCCAGTTTTTTTTTGTCTATCTGGTCATCATATTGGTTAAAGTCGATCTTTTTTTGCTGGATATTTGCTTTCCGACCAAACCCGGTAAAAAGTGGATAGCTGATAGTCAGATTAATTGAGCTGTTCCAATATTCATCAAATGGCCAATAAGTTCGCGAAATTTTCGAACCGTCGCGACCATAGGTAAAAGAGCCGTCAACAGAAGGAAGAAGAGCGCCTCGGGCGATTTTATAATTCAAATAGGAATTCGATTTCTCGACAAGCAAAGACTTCATTTCAGGATTATTTTCCAAGGCCTTTTGTTCGGCGACTGCTTTATCAATTACTACTGGTTTTATATATGATTCCTCGTAAGCATCCAAAACATAATCGGGACTGACGCCGATGGCTACTTTCAAATCATTTAAAGCGTTTTTTAAAATTGATTTTTGTTTAATGACATAGAGCCGGCTCTCACCTTCGCTAACCTGTGCCTTGAACAAATCTTTTTTTGCGACCTGACCGATTTTGAACATTTCCTCGGTTTTTTTCAATTGTTCCTGACTATTTTTCTGGGTCATTTCATAGACCTTTAATAATTCCTTTGCTTGCAATACAGTGTAGAATTTTTCGGTTACATTTTCGACAATACTCTGTTGGGTACGATTAAGGTCTAATTGGGAGCCCTGTACTTTGCCTTTCGCTAGTTTGATTTGATTCCTTCGTTTACCACCTTCGTAAAGATTCTGATTGAGAGAAAGGCCTGTACTAAAATTATTAGTTGACGTATCTGGAGTTGGAATATAAGCACCTTGATAGAAACGTTTACCTGCTCCCATTATAGATTTGGTGGCCGAATATTCAAAACCGACTGAAGGTAAAATTGTACTATAGGAATCTCGGATACCTTCCTTGGCATATTGTATTTGTTTCTCTCCGATCCGTAAATCCGGATTTTTCGTCCGGGCCAGATTCAAGCAATCTTCCAGAGACAATGACTCGGCACCATAAGCCAGAATTTGCCCAATTAACAAGATTAAAAGTACTTTTCTCATCACTATAACCTTACCTTATATTTTTACCAGACCGCTTAGTCCGGCGACTACCAGACAATATACTAACCAGCAAGCGAAAACCGCCCAGAAGGCTTTGTTGGTTTTCTTCTTTGCGACGATTCCTATGCCGATACTGATTATCACGACTTTCCAGAAAACGAATATATCCAGATTGGTAAACAGCCTGAATAAAAAAGTGGAATCGTCTTGCAGAAAAATCGCCGGTCCGGTGTAGACCTGGATAGTTTGTTGTGCCAGTATCAACGGCACTTTCACTGCAGAAGCAACTATGTCGACCAGACTCGCATAGGCTGTGATGGCCAGTGAAGTCTTATATTTCACCTCGCCGCCCAGCAGAAAATTGCCAATAAAAATCAGCACCGCCGCAACTACGACTGTTCGTAATACCAGAAAAACCGGTCCCATTATGTACAACCGGATGGAATCTTTTTGGTTATCGATCCTCTCGATTGCAACGGTTTTTTGCTCATCCGATAAGCGCTCGCTCTTCTCGATGCGGGCCTTTTGCTCATCCAGCGCCAGCGGTGTGACGTACGGAGTCGATGCCAAAGATACCAGCACAATCAGAATCAATGGCACGACAATGTCAAGCCAGCCACTTTTTACCTGCAAAGCCCTGAAGGTAACCGAGGGCTCCCAGAAAGTCGCAGTAATTTTCCCGAAAATCGATTTTTGAACATTTTCATTCATTTTAACTCTCACTCTTTCGGCGGTAAAACTCGTGTTTTAGATAAGCACCTATCCTAAAGGTTGTCACTGTTTTCGGCTCTCTTTGAATTTCTTGACCAATTCATCGTGGTTTTGCTCCAAATATGTGTGAGCCGCGTCATAAGTATTGTCAATTTCGCCCCGCAGAATTGCTTCTTCGATAGCCGTTTTAATCCAACCAACTATCGCACCGGGTTGCAGATTGCAATAGCGCATGATCTCATCACCCCGCACCGGTGATTGGAATGCCCGCATGCGGTCCTTTTCCCGCACCTCTTCTATAAATTGGACGACATGGTCGAAATTTGTGCTATATGTTTCAACCTTTCGTACGTTTTTAGAAGTAATGTCCGCCCGGCAAAGTGTGATCAGATCATCGAGTTCCTCGCCAGCCTCGACGATCAACCGTCGTACGGCACTGTCAGTCACACCCTCCGAAGCGATGGCGATCGGCCGCAAATGGAGACGGGTCAATTTACTTGCGTACTCAATGACCCGGTTCGGTAAACGCAGGCGCTTTCCGATATCAATAACCAGCTGCGCGCCCAATTCTTCATGTCCGTAAAATGTCCAGCCTTTGTCCGGGAAGAACTGCTTGGTTAGCGGTTTGGCAATGTCATGCAGAAGAGCCGTCAGGCGCAGATCGAAAAACGTCGTTTTTTGGGCGACATTGTCCAAAACCTGTAAAGTATGTTTGAAAACGTCTTTATGGTGATGACCGTTACGTTGATCGACACCATCAAGCGCCGCAATCTCCGGCATAATCAAATCCAGTAAAGTGGATTCCTTTAACAATTCAAAACCGCGGGAGGGTTTTTCAGGTACTTTCAGAATTTTGGTTAACTCGTCGGTGATACGCTCCTGGGAAATGATCGTAATGCGTTCGCGTACTTTTTCAATCGACTTGAACGTATTCGTTTCAATTTTAAAATTCAACTGGGTCGCAAAACGAATGGCTCTAAGCATCCGCAGCGGATCCTCGGAAAAGGTCGTGATTGGGTCGAGCGGAGTGCGGATGATTCCGGCGTCCAGATCTTTCAAACCTTCAAAATAATCGGTCAGTTCGAGATAATTATCGCGGTTGAGCGCCAGCGCCATGGCATTGATTGTAAAATCGCGACGGGCGAGGTCGTCGCGCAGATCGCTTTCAGCAATTTGCGGTTTACGGGATGAATCCTCATATTCTTCGGTGCGCGCCGTAGCGACTTCGATTAACTTATCACCATACGGGATCATGGCCGTTCCGAAGCGCGCATATTCGATAACATTATTGACTTTCAGACTTTTCGCCAATTTATGGGCGAATTCTATTCCGCTGCCGATCACCGAAATATCGATGTCTTTGGTTTCGACCCCCAACAGGCGATCTCGTACGACACCACCTACCAGAAAGACACGTTTGTGATTATGCTCAGCCACCGCTGAGATTTTTTCCAGAACGACTGACAACGGATCGTCAGCCGGGAAAAGAGAATTGAGGAATGTCATCGTGCTACTTTCAAAATTCGCAGCAATTTAGCAACCCGGTCAGTCATTCACAAACATATCAGGCATAGATTGTCACTGAAATATTGAC
>JAZDEI010000038.1:0-4998 GCA_043808945.1 Fidelibacterota bacterium
GGCAAACAGGCCAGCAAGGAATCGATGCTTTCTGGATAAGCAAAATTGATGCTATCGATCCGCGCTTTACGGATAGCATGTTCATGTCCGATTAGTGCGGATAAATTATAGGTTAGATTGACATCCGAAAGCGAGATCAGCTCGGTCTGATTAAGGGTCGTCAGTTTTAATCGGTCGAATTTTAAATGATAGAAAATATTACCGCTCATTCCCTGGGACTCGAGCCTCAAATTATACCGCTGACTTAACTGGCTGTTGACATATCCGAGGAAAATGTTTTTCCAATAATCTGTTTTCAAAATAAGGAATCCGGCCGTACTAAGGAGAAAAAACAGCAGAACGAGTCCGAGAATTGATATTTTAATTGCTTTTTTCAACTGAATCCCAAATATCTGGTAAATTTATCCAAGCGGTTTTAATTCTCCAATATCGTAAGCCCGTCCACAAAAATATTTAATCGGCGCTCCTGAGCGATAGTTCCGGCCGGGCACATTGACGGTGAAAATTCGATTGTCCGGCCGTCTTCCCGGGATTTTCCGAAAACGCCGGCGTCTTCCGGATTATTAATACTGAGCCTGTCCCTGGCTTTGTTCCAGGTACATTTCGTCGACCAGCCCGGCGTATTTTTCGGCTATGACCTTTTTCTTGACTTTCAGCGAGGGTGTCAGTTCATTGGTTTCAATAGTAAAATCGGTCGGAATTATGCGGAACTTCTTGATCTTTTCAAACCGGGAAAAATGAGTGGTTTGCTTTTCAATTTCGGTCTCGATAAGCGTCAGTAATTCAGGGCGTTTGATAAAATCGGTATATGGCTCAAACGGTATATTCTGATTCTCCGCCCATTTGCGGGCCGAGTTTTGATCAAGGGTTACCAACGCGACAATATAACTGCGCCGGTCTCCGAACAACACTGCCTCCGATATGAATGGACTGAGCTTGATCGCGTCTTCGATGGGCTGGGGAGCAACGTTTTTACCGCCGGCAGTAATCAGGATGTTTTTCTTGCGATCGGTAATAAACAAAAAGCCGTCGGCATCGAAATAACCGATGTCGCCGGTATGCAGAAAGCCCTCATCATCGATGACTTCACGGGTCGCGGATTCGTTTTTATAGTAACCAAGCATGACCTGCGGTCCTCGCACCAGAATTTCACTGTCCTCGGCAATTTTAAATTCGGTTTCGGGAATCGCTATGCCGACCGAACCGAGCCTCACGTTCCCGGGACCGTTCAGGGTAATGACCGGACTGGTTTCCGTCAGTCCATATCCCTCCAGAACCGGCAAACCGGCCGAAAACAGGAATTCGGCGATTTCCTTGGAAAGCGGCGCGCCGCCGGAAACAAACCGCTGGAGCTTTCCGCCGGTTTTTTTCTGCAGTTTGCTGAATACTAATTTATCGGCGATTTTAATTTTATCTTTCTGCCAGTGAGTGAGTGGGGTTCCGTTAACATATGCAAACATGCGGGCCCGTCCGGCTTTCAACGCCGCAAAAAAGATCTTCTTCTTCAGCCAGGAACCCGATTCGACCCCGGACATTACAGTGCTATAAATCTTCTCAAACAGGCGCGGGACACTGACCAGCAGGGTCGGCTGAACTTCAGCCATATTTTCCAGCACTTTTTCGATACTTTCGGCAAAGCCGATAGTGGCTCCGATCAGCATCGGGACATAGTAACCGCCCATACGCTCCAGCACATGGCTGAGTGGTAAAAACGATAAAAAGCGATCTTCCGGCACCATTTGCATGATACCGATGCTGTTTTCGACATCTTTGACGAAGTTCTTTTGAGTCAGCAGAACACCTTTGGGCACACCGGTCGTCCCGGAAGTGTAATTGATACAGGCGAGATCGGACGGTTCGATAGCGTTCATAAGCGTGTCGAAGGCAGTCGGATTTTGTTCGTTCAGTTTCCGGCCGGTTTCAATGACGGCCGACAATGATATCGCCGCCGACATTATCGGATCGGCTTCATATATGACGATATGCTCACACGGGTAATCGGTCGCCATGACTTTCTTTAATAAGGTTGCGTTGGCGACAAATAAAACCCGCGGTTCGGAATGTTTTAATAATTCTTCCACCTGAGCGGCGATTAAAGTCGGATAGATTGGGACGGATACGGCTCCAATGGACTGATTTGCCATTTCCGACATGATCCACTCCTCCCGGTTTTCCGACACAATAGCTACCCGGTCACCTTTGCGGATACCCCAGGAATCCAGCGTAAGTGCGATCGCTTTCACGATTTCGCCCAACTCACGGTACAGAACCGGCCGGTATTGACCGGCGACCTTCGAGAGAAGAGCAGGCTTATCCGGATACTTCGCGACGCTTTCGAAAAATCTATGGGAAATAACCAAAGAACTCATAAACACCTCCAATTTGTGATTTGAATTTAAAGAATTAATTCTATAAATTCACCCGGTTTTTAGCAAACGTGATTGTTAATGGAGAGATGGCCGAGCGGCTGAAGGCAGCTGCCTGCTAAGCAGTTATACTGCCAAAAGCGGTATCCGGGGTTCGAATCCCCGTCTCTCCGCATTATTTTAGACAAGATTAACAAGATAACTAATTGTTAATTAACCAAGATTTACATGATTGTCTAAAACAGATATCTGTGAATCTTATCAAATTTGAAATCTGTTTAAAAAGCAATCATTATCAGATCGTAAAGCGTATGGGTATAAGCCGTGATCCCATATCCGCGCAAAATGTACAGCAAGGATAAAAACAGACCGGCGCCGAATCGCAGACCGAAAGTCCTGAGATCGAAAACCTCTCCGAAAGGCCCGATATAATGAAAAACCGCGAACAGGAACGCCGCTCCGACCAGCGCCAGGACAATTGCCAACGCCTCCGGCAATTTCAGAATATCTTTCAGGAAAAACAGAAAACCCGTAATCAAAATAACCCTGAAAATAAATTCCTCATAAACTCCGGCGCCCAGCGCCAGAACGATCATCTCGCGGTCCGTTTGCCCGGTTCCGGATAACATCAGCACCTGGCCGATCTTAGTCACGCCGGCGTACATGACAATTGCATAAAGAACACTTTCCAGGATCATCAGGATATAAAAGCGCGGTTCCCATTTTATTTTCTTGCTACCTTTGAAATTAAAATGATACGCGATTAGCAGGGCCAACAGCACGACCAACCCGACCACGTAAAATCCATAAACATTAAACAATCCGAAAAACTGTCTGAATAAAACATCCGCTCCGTTCCGCAGTCCGATTATGTCCGAATGATTGAATGTAAACATCATGACTTCGTAAGTCAGCAGAAGCGGCAGGGCGAAAATGATGCTGTAAAAGGGAGTTCTGGAATAATTCCAGTAAGTTTTCATTATCGACATATCAGGTCAATACCGTAATTCTAAGTTTAGGCCGGTAGAACTTCGACGGAGACTGATTTAATGCTCCATCTTCAATACTGCCAGGAAGGCTTCCTGCGGAACTTCAACCCGACCGACCTGTTTCATCCGCTTTTTACCTTCCTTTTGCTTTTCGAGTAGTTTCCGTTTGCGGGTAATGTCGCCCCCATAACATTTGGCGGTCACATTTTTACGCAACGGGCCTTTCGATTCCCGTGCAATGACCTTGGCTCCGATTGCCGCCTGTACCACCAACTCGAACATCTGCCGGGGAATCAGTTCTTTAAGTTTGGCGCACAGATTCCGGCCATGGGCGTAGGCTTTGTCGCGATGGACGATAAATGACAATGCATCAACCGGTTCGCCGGAAATCAGGATGTCAACCTTGACTAATTCACCGGCGCGGTAACCGATCGGGTCGTAGTCAAACGAGGCGTAGCCCCGTGAGATCGATTTCAGTTTATCGTAAAAATCGAAAATGATTTCAGCCAACGGTAATTCGTATTGAATCTGAACCTTAGTGACATCGAGGTACTTGGTGGTTTTGTAAATGCCGCGCTTTTCCTGGCAAAGTTTCAGCACATTACCCAGAAAAGTGGTCGGCACGATGATTTCCGCCCTGACGAACGGTTCACGTAATTCGGCAATTTCTCCGACTTCCGGCATTTCGGTCGGGTTATCGATTGCGACGACTTCGCCGGATCTTAACAAAGCCTGATATTCGACGTTCGGCATTGTGGTGATCAGATTCAGATTGAATTCGCGCTCCAGCCGTTCCTGTACGATTTCCATGTGCAGTAATCCGAGATAGCCGCATCGGAAACCGAAACCCAGCGCAGTCGATGTTTCGGCCTCGTAAAACAGGCTGGAATCATTGAGTTTCATTTTTTCGAGTGAAGAACGCAGGTCTTCAAAATCTTCCGCTGCCACCGGGTACATGCCACTGAAAACCATTGGCTTTATGACACGATAGCCCGGCCAGGGCTCGTCCGCCGGATTATTTTTCAAGGTAATCGTATCGCCGACTTTAATATTAACGATGTTTTTGACACCGGCGACCAAATAGCCGACATCGCCGGAGACCAATTTATCGGATTTTTGTCTCTGCATCTTGAAAACGCCGACTTCCGAAACCTCATGATTGGAATTATTGGCAAAAAACCGGATCCAGTCATTCGCGTGTACCTCGCCCTCGAAAACACGGACGAACGGGATCGCGCCACGGAACGAATCAAATACCGAATCGAAAATCAGCGCCCGAAGCGGTTTTTGGGGTAGATAAGCCGGCGGCGGAATCTTGGCAATGATCGCCGCGAAAATCTGTTCGAGGCCGACGCCACTCTTGGCGCTGACCATAAGAATTTCGCTCTCATCACAACCAATCAGGTCGACGATCTGGTGTTTGGCTTCCGGAACCATGGCGCCCGGCAGATCGATTTTATTGATGACCGGAATAATGGTCAGGTCATTTTCGATGGCGAGGTAGGCATTACTGACAGTCTGGGCCTCGACACCCTGCGAGGCGTCCACCAGCAGAAGCGCCCCTTCGCAGGCGGCCAGACTGCGCGACACTTCATAAGAAAAATCCACATGGCCGGGCGTATCGATCAGATTCAGAATATAAT
>JAZDEI010000039.1:0-3078 GCA_043808945.1 Fidelibacterota bacterium
CCGTCCTGGGCATTGGCCAGAGCTTCGGAAAGCGTTCCTTCGCCGGGTGATACATATGTCTGAGAATTCAGGAAACTAATCGTGCCTACCAGAAGAAAAAGAATCGCTAACTTTTTATTCATGGTATACCTCCTCGTTTGAGTGTTTAGCGGTTTAAAATCGTACAAAATTTTTTCACTCTCCAATGTATAGAAAGTAAGAGGGAAGTACAAGCTTGTCAATCCGCCAGGGTTCAAAAAAGGTTCAATTTGGTTCAAAACAGCAAATTGAACCAGGCCGGATCGGTTCCGAATATTAATCGCTCCAGATAATCATTTCCCAAACGAACCGAAATGGATTGGCTCGCAATATTACGGCTGGTTGCTTTTACGATATTCGGATGGCTTCAGGCGATATTGCCGGAGAAAACAGGTACTGAAATACTTGGGATATTTGAAACCGACCCGATAAGCGATTTCACTGACTGTCAGATCGGTTTTTCGTAAAAGCTGGGCGGCCTGCTCGAGGCGGATAGTTTTAATAAATTCCTGCGGAGTATAGCGGGTCAGGGCTTTCAACTTCAAAAATAAATTGGTGCGGCTTAATCCGGCTTCACTTGCCAGATGCTTTATTTCCAGTTGTGGATCGGACAGTCGCTCGGTAACCACGCCCCGAATGGTCATCAGGAATTTTTCATCCGCCGAAGCCGCGGTGACTTTATTGGGTTCCAGGATCAATTCCCGGCGATAGCGTTCCCGCAATTTTTCGCGCGATTTAAGGATATTTTTAATGCGCGCATCGAGAAATCGGAAATGGAAGGGCTTTTCAATGTAATCATCGGCGCCGGTCTCAATGCCTTCGATTTTGTGTTCTATCGCGGTTTTGGCCGTCAGCAGAATGATCGGAATATGGCTCGTGGCGACCTCGTTCTTCAATTGGCGGCACAGCTCAATTCCGTCCGTGTGCGGCATCATTACATCGCTGATAATGATGTTTGGGATCAGTTTTTTTGCCAGGGCAATGCCCTCTGTGCCATCCCCGGCCTCGGCGATTCTGTACTTGCGGGCCAATGTTTTTCTTAAATATGTGCGGAACTCTTCGTTATCCTCGACCAGCAGAATCAACGGACTTTCCGTACTGGTGGTTACTTCCGGCAAAACGGCCGGTTGTTCTTTGATTGATTGATCCGGTTCTTCGGGCGCTCTCATCAGTAAACGATAATGGGCGGTTTCGGCAATATTGGAGATGATTTCGTCGTCACTGTAAAAATCCCGATCTAACGGTAAGGTAACAGTAAATTGACTCCCCTGGCCTTCCTGGCTGTTCACGGTGATGGTGCCGTGGTGTAGTTCCACCAGTCTTTTGGTCAGAGCAAGTCCGATCCCGGAACTGATCTGACTTGAGTGCAGGCTGTTCCGCGAATGAAAAAAGCGTTCGAAGATGTGTCCCAAATTTTCCTGACTGATTCCCAATCCTGTGTCGGTGACAGTAAAAACGACCTGGGCCGGGCCGTTTTCTGTAGCGTTGGTTTTCGCCAGACTTACTGTAATGTTGCCCCGCTCGGGTGTGTATTTGAAAGCATTGTCAATGATGTTGACCAGGATCTCTTCCAACTTTTCCCAATCGAACCAGCCCTCAATCGACCTTGCATCCGCATTGAACTGATAAACGATATGGTGTTTACGGGCGGTTTCGTTGAAGATTTCAAAGACCTCCCGGACAAATTGGATCAGATCGCCCCTGGAAACCTTCAGCCCTTCGCGGCCTTGCTCGGCCCGCCGGAAAGTCAACAATTGATGAATCAGGCGTAAAAGATATTTGACATTGCGGTGCATTATACGGTATTCTTCCTCATAGGGAGCGCCCTTTTTAATCGTTGTCAATATTTCCTCGAGCGGCGCCTGGATTAATGTCAGGGGCGTTTTCAGTTCATGGGCAACATCGGTAAAGAATTGGAGTTTGAACTGATTGATCTCTTTTTCCTTTTCCTTTTCCATCCGTTCGATTTTCAAGTCATGGCGGACACGCACCAGCCCGATTGTGTAAGCGTTCACACCGTATATCAGACCGCCCGCCAGAATAATGTATAAAATATATGCCCACCACGTTTTCCAGAACGGCGTGCCGATCAGGATAGTCAGGGCGGCACCCTTTTCATTCCAGACACCATCGGAATTGGCGCCTTTGACTTTGAAAGTATAACGGCCGGGATCAAGATTCGTATAATTGGCATAGCGGCGCGTCCCGGCATGAATCCAGTCATTGTCGAAACCTTCGAGCATATAAACGAACTGATTTTTTTCGGGACGGGTGAAGTCCAGCACCGCAAATTCAAACGAGATCTGGTTCTCCTTATAAGATAAATGCAGTTCCGCTGAGTCAGCATAGGCATTGTGAATTGGGGGGGTGTCCAAGACTGTGATATTGGTGATTACGACTGGTGGAACAACGGGATTTACAGAGGTCTTGAAGCTGTCCGGCGAAAAGGAATTGAATCCGTTATTGCCGCCGAAGAATAGTTCCCCGTTCCGGTTTTTAAAACAGGAGCGAATCCAGAACTGATTGCCCTGCAACCCGTCATTGACGTCGTAATTAATAAAGGTTTTTTCTTTAATATTGAAGCGGGAAAGTCCGTTTGTGGTGCTTAGCCAGAGATTGCCATCCTTATCTTCGAGGATTCCGACGACCACATTACTCGGCAAACCGTCGGCTTTCGTATAGCGGCTGAATTCGCCGTTAATCTGATTCAGCCGATTCAATCCCTTCCGGGTGGCAATCCATAAATTGCCGGCCCTGTCCCGGTGAATATATTGCGTGAAATTGTCACTGAGACTGTACGATTTATTTTCGTCTGAGCGATAGTGAATATAGGTTGTGTCCGTCAAATTAAATTTAACCAGTCCGGAACGCAGATAACCAATCCAGAGCAAATCGGGCTTTTCGATCAGGATTGATTCGACCGCCTCATTGTTCAGCGGATTATTGTCGTTATAATCGAGTTGCCGGAATTCACCGCTTTGTTTGAAAAAATAACAAAGACCGCCGTTCGTACCCAATAAAAGCCGGCCGTCGGGCAACTCTCTGATGATATTAATGAAA